>CAYGXH010000225.1:0-5457 GCA_964353675.1 uncultured Chlorobiaceae bacterium | reverse complement strand
TTGACATATCGCACCTATTTGTATAGAGAAGTTTGAATAAATAGTTTTCTGAAAATATACACTATTTGATTAAATTACCGCCATGAAGCGGCATACTCTTTCGCATATTGGTCGAACAAGATGGGTGATCGGCCAAGCAACGATTCAATATCTGTCGAAACGGGTGAACAAAGCCCTTGCCGTACTTTTCGATAAAAATCTATCCAGCGTTCGATGAGATCAATTGGAATACCGCCTTTCACTAGTGCCTCGCGGGCAATATCCTCACTGATTGGTACATAAGTGATGTCTTTACCTGCAACACGGGAAAGCTTCTCGACAACCTGTATGTAGTCCAATGATTCCTTGCCCGTTAATGTATAGGCTCTGCCTGCGTGATTAGTTTGTGTTAATGCGGCAAAACCTGCGGCGGCGATATCCCGCACATGGATGAAAGAGATCCTGGCATCAGCGGCTGGGAGATGCAATGCCCCGGTTGCCTTAATGTCGGCAAACATCGGTCCGGAATTCAAATTTTGCATAAACCAGTTTGGCCGGAGATGAGTATAAGAGATACCAGACGCTTCAATGTATTTCTCCAAAATTCGCAACATAAAAGTATCATCCTGTTCAATCCCCATGGCCGTTAGATCCACAATGCGTTGAACCTTTATCTTCTTCGCCGCGTCGATTAGAGGCATTGCGGCTTTATCCGAGTGATTGTCCCCAGGTCGTACTGTCAGGAATAGTTTCTCAACTCCAACAAGGGCGGGAGTGAAGGTCTGAGGTCGCTCATAGTCAAATTCAACTAGATCTACTGCATTTTGAAATCTTGATGAAACCGTTGAGGGATTTCGAGTCGCGGCCCGGACAGATTTACCATTCTGAGTAAGTAGCTTCACGAGTTCACTACCCACCCTGCCTGTGGCACCAATGATGAGTATTGTTTTTGACATATGAGTCCTTCTTTAACTGTGCAAAACGAACTTCATTCAAATCGCATATTACGTCTGCCGTAAAAATGTAATCTGCATCTGGGGTATTGAGCTGAGTTGCCGATAGTTGGCTTTTATATCTTTATTAAACCTGTGCGTCATTATTTTTCTTGTTTTATGCCCGTGGCCGGCACCGACGTTAAATAATGGTGCCGGAGTTGTTCTTCGATTTTCTTACTATATCTATGATGGCAATAATCAATCCGATCCCTAGCAAGCCGTATCCTATCAATCTTTGTTTGCCAAAGAAAAGACCTGCTAAGACAAATCCGAAAGAAAGACCAGCTACGGGAGTGAATTTTTGACCCTGTATTTTTTTGTTTACAACAAATACTAATATGGCGATGATAGCTAACGCTGCAATACATATGGCGATGTAGAATTGTGATGTATCCATGTATTTCCTCAGGTTTTTTTTAAAATATGAGATTGTTGAATTGTTGTCTCGAATTCACGATCAATTCGCTTGAATTGGTATTAGCCGCTGCGGGTAATGAGCGAGATATCAGTATGCTTGCTTTGTTTGTTTCTGGAGTAACCAAGTTAGAATAAGAATGACGAATCCGACAGCAGCTGTTGTCGGCTGCATCCAGGAGACATAGCCGATGATGGCAATTTGTACCGCCAACCAAACGAAAACGACTAAGACTGAGCAAAAGGCTGCCAGTCGGGCGAAACGCACACGAGCAAACACAGCGATTGCCGCAAAAAGGAATGAGCCACCCACGACAACGAAAAGGATAAGACTGGGAATGAAATAGTCGTGGAATGGGCTTCCTTCCAGCCATTCGATCGGGACACCTTCTGCTCCGGATATTCCGTAATAGCCACCTGCGAATGCGTTAAGTGCACTAAAAGCAAGCAACACCGCCAGCGTGTACCGGATCAGATTTTGTGATGAATTGGACATAAGATCGCCTCTTCTTATGGTTTAAATTCAATCTGACGCATTTCTTAGATAAGGATGTGTGTCATTTATACGGTTGTTATGCGCAGCCGTTTGTTTCTCCTTTAGCATAAGCGACTGGTTAAGAGGCTCAAAACGTTCATAATTTTATTGCTTCCTCCGAAGACTGAATACAAAACTATCCGCGTACATGATTGGCTTGCTTGCCGTAAAATCAGGAAACGCTTCTTGAAAAACTTCAAATGGTCGACGCACAAGATAGAATGACTCCCGTCTGTACGATCCTATGTACGTAGAGATGATAACAGAGCCTGTAGACGAAATGTGAGACTTAATGTTTTCGAGCGCGAAGGAGAACTTTTCTTCGTCAACGATGTGCTGTAATATATCCATAGCCAGAATCAAATCGTAGGTATTACTTAGCGGTTGCATTGAAACATCAAGTTGCTGGAAACGGCAACCCGGAAATTTTACGCGAAGTCTCTCAAACAACGTATCGACAATGTCAATTCCGAGGTAATCCTTGACGCCGTTTCGCACAAGTACCTCGGCGAAATGCCCAGTTCCACAACCGATATCAAGAACACGGGCTATATCAAACTCAACGTTGACTTCCAAGCAGGTTTCGAAGAAAACCTCTGTACCCTGTTCAAGTAGTTTGACATTCTCTTCGTGTGATTTTGTCTTATCGCCTACGCCTCGTAAATCGAATCCATATTTTTCATGTCGATGTTCCCAATAGTCTACAACCCGGTAATCGCCCCCGGTTACAAAACGAAATAACTCGGAGACGCTCAGCCAACGGCGGCTAAGGATGCCCAGAGGATCACGTAGCAATTTGATGAGTTTGTTGGCTAGTCCCATGATTGTTACTTAACGAACTTCCCAGTCGAAACCTTTGTGTGCCAGCTAAATTCTGCTTAGACTGCGTGGTGCCTAACGTGTCGCATAAAAATGACGTACCGTTGCAAACTATTATAAATAAATTTCTTGAGAGCAACGGCATGTTCCACTAAGTAGGATGTTGTATTTAACTTTGATAAATTCCGGTTCATTTTTATGCGTGTTATGTGCCGTGCGTCTGAGCCCCATCGTTAATCGATCGAGTTGAAATGACGGTTATTGAAAAGAAAACCATAAACATAAGGTTGAAATAGCCACCATAGATTATTGCCCCGAGAGGAGGGGGAATGAAGCTCGCCAGTGGGCTAATTGTCTCCGATAAGCTAGTCATAACAAGACGCATGGCATTGAGCGAGTGCAAGAGCCCAAAATAGCTTCAGCAAAACGTTGCCTTCACAACAGCCTGCCAGCCGCGGCCCGCGAGCGTTGGCTTGCCGTTTGTTATGCACAGGCAAAGTTCAATAGTCTAGCGTTTTGCGGCAAAAAACCAAAGATGCGAGGTGGTTGACATCTAGTTCATATTTTGTTGCCTAACGACTGCGATCACCTGGCCGCAACATGTGATTTTCCATTGCCATAACGCCGGCTTCGCGGCTCCGGTGCATCGCATTGTTCGCTAGCCTCTCACCGGGCAGTGTCATCTGCTTTCTTGACCCGACGGTAAGTCGTCTCGACTGCTTTGGCTTCCATTCCCTCAGGATGTATGTTGTAGGCAGTGATCGTCAAATGGTCATCATCAAGCAGTTCGAATTCCGTTCTCCAACCCCATTTCGGTTGATTCTCACCAACGTCGTATTCGCCCCGTACGGTGAAGCCGCGCTCGGTAGCCTTACCTTGCGAGAACATAATCGCGTAGTTCATGTGAAAGTCGTCCACCCACGAGGATTGAAACGTCTTCGTAATTGAATTGAATGCGATCATATCTTCGCCACGTCGCCGCTTTCCTTGGATCATTCCCTCGTATGTGTGACGAAGAAACCGACCATCAAGGGCTCCGGTGATCTCGCCGGTGACCTTTGACTCGTCGGCGAGCTTGCCCGGTTCGAACCAGGTTCGGCAGTTACCTTCCCATCTTCCAATCATTTTTTCGAACAACACTTTCTGAGACATGCGAGTCACCTTGAGTTGGTTTGTTTGATCGTTGTTCGTTTCCTGTGCTTGCGCGGAAATGCCGTGCGCAATCACTGCAAACGTTAAGACAACAACTTGGAGAGTGTTCATGAAATCTCCTCTTGCTGGCGAACTATTGTTTATATGGTTTCCAGATAATATCGCTCTCTGATTTTGTGTGAATTAGATGTGCCGCAAAACGCCTTGCCAAAATGAATCTTTGCTTGCGCATAACGCTTGTTTTCTGCCGTTGCGGTCAAATAGGCCGTTCCATTTTCTTCATTATTCCAAATATTATTGTTTTGATTTCAGGTGGAGTATAAGAGAAAGAGGAGCTGTCAGAAATAAACATATCATTATTAACACCCAAATGATTGATGCTGGTTCTGTTAATAAAGAAAAATCAATTCCGTGCACCAGGAAGTCATATGCCAACATAGCGCCTAAGCCTACGACAGGGAAAAGCGTAATCATGAGATAAATCTTTTTATGCGGTAGAATTATTTCGTTAGGTAGCCAATACATAATACCCATACCCAATAAAAATAAGCCGACAAGTCTCCATTCAATTGGCACAGTACCATCTGGCCCGATGCCAATAATGCCGTACATAATTCCAAAAACTATTATAATAAAAACGCCAAATATCTTTGAAATGATTTTCAAAACACGAGACCAGATTTCTATATTTAATTTATCAATACAAAAATGGGACGGTTCTGTTTTTGACATTTTATTTTCCTCTTCCTGCCCGGAATGAGCAAATAACATTCAGGCACTTTACTCTTTGTAAAACCTGGTTTAGGCATCTCCTATCCATTGTGCCCTTGTCCACCATGCCGTAGCTTTTGGTGGAAGCGCCGGTTTGCCGTTTATTAGGCGCAACGCAGCGATCCGTGTTCCTTTACTGAAAGCATGGTTGGGCACTTTCGTCATCAGCTCAATGAGCAGGTGTACCGGCCGGACTCAGGAAATGCTGCTTCAGGTTATTAAGTGACCTTTGGAGGATGCTCTGCCATTGACGTCTCGCGAACAAAGAATCAAGCAGGGGTCCCAGCCACGGAATAGGCAATTCGTATTCCATTGTATAAGTGAATTTGGTGGCATCCCCGATGGGCTCGAAAGTCCAGTGGGTTCGATGGGTGATCCCTTTGGTGGAAACACCTGTCCAACCTCTGTTCTGTACAAAATCGTGAATCTCGGTCTCAACGGGAGTAGTGATGCCCATGACACGAGCTTTGTAAGCGTACCGAGCGCCATTACCCCGAGTGGCCAACGTGGTCGGTCTGAAATCTGAGACGCCCTCGAACCATTCAGCCCATTTGAGGTAATCAGATGCATAGGCAAATACTTGATCGACTGGTGCCGGTATGGTAACACTATATTCGATGTGAGTCATAAGTTCACCTTCCTAGAGATTGATTGCTGCTGAGAAAGTACCGAACACCTTGCCTCGCTGCGTTGCGGCTAACGTTCGGCAAAATAATGCGCTCATTTTGCGAACATACGGATCTCAATTCAGTGAGTAAAAGTAGTGAGCTATGTAGCCGAACGTTGGCTTTT
>CAYGXH010000224.1:0-5489 GCA_964353675.1 uncultured Chlorobiaceae bacterium | reverse complement strand
GCTGTTCTTTTGCCAGAGTGTAACTTGAAGCCCTATCTCCCCCTATGCCCACTCCAAGCGCTCCCACACTGCACCCGTGTCCCTGTGCCTTCCATACTGCGTGCATGATGCATTTCCGCACACCGGCCATATTTCTGTCGGCGCGACCAAGGTGATCCAACTCGCATGGGATTGAATACTGCGTGCTCTTGTTCTCGCACCCGCCGCCTTTGAGGATGAGCCGGATCTCAATTTCATCATTATGTTCCCACTGCTCAAAATGTATGACCTGGGTGCCGGGGTCGAGGTTATTGCCACTGTTCTTACCGGTGAGTGAATCAACTGAATTAGGCCGCAATTTCCCCTGCTTCGTTGATTCAGCTATCGCATCCTCGATCTCCTGTTTCATGGCAATCTGATTAACAGCCATCGGAGTTTTAATGAGAAATGTCGGCATACCGGTATCCTGACAAATCGGTGCGACATTGTCGCACGCCATATCGATATTGATGGCTATCGTCTGGAGTGCCAGCGCAGCTTGTGTTTTTGGCGTTTCATTCTTGATAGACTCAGCGAGTGCGCGGCGCACATCCGGTGGAAGGTTCGATGAAGTCTCGGCGATCAGTTTAAGCATGCTTTCTTTGAATTGGATCATTGGGGTCTCCTTGATGAATTGACGTAATCTGAGGAAAATATTACTATCATTCGGTATTCATATGAATATACAAAACGAGTTTTGGAGATTCAACTCCATTTGAAAATACTTTCTAAGTTCTCCCGTCCGAATACTAACAATATTGAAGCATCATCGAATATTGTTTTTTTTCGCTGCTTAATCGGATTGCTCGCTTGCCCGGCGTGCAGGCTTCGACCGATTGCGTCGGTCTCGCAATGGCCGTGGATAGGTCTTTAACCCGGACTGCAAAGAGAGTGTTGAATGAGTGCAGATTATTAACTTCCAGGGAAGAACGGAAATAGCATTTCAAAAAGATCCTGCTCCAGCGATGTTTTGGGCAATTCTATGATTCTTCCAATCTCCATCCCTTTATATTTCACGATAAACGTCGGGACATTCGTTATTCCATGATCTTCCTTGATTTTAGGAGGGATCAGCATAGTCCTATCGACAGCAATGAGTGTAACTCGATCCGACGGAAACTGTATCCCATCCATTATCTTAAAAAAACGCGGCATCTCGCGCTTACTGTCGCCGCACCACATCCCATACACAACAAGAATTTCCACGTTCTCATTCATCCCCCGCAACCGGTCTGTATAGTCGGTGTTCAGCTCATAATTTGCATATGTCGTATCGAACCACACAGCATACGATGGTGATTGGAATACTGTGCGGGGAGTCCATCCGACCTCCATATGCTCATTTGGTTTCACCGCAACTTTCTTTGGCGAAGAACATCCGGTAAAAACAAATACAAAGAAAAAAAACACAAGATTCACAATTAAAAATGAATGACAAGATATGCGTTTCATACTGATATCCGGCTGTATGGTGGTCAATGATTTATTGAGTAGGAATATCCTGAAAAAGTACTTTGGATGCAAATAAAAAAGGGGATACCATCTTACGGAATCCCCTGAAAACTTCAAAATATCTATGATTATATTATATCAAACTTTTTTTAACTCAAATAAATAGCGGGGCCAATACCAGTGTGATCGTCGATAGCAGTTTTATAAGAACGTGCAATGAAGGACCTGCCGTATCTTTAAAGGGATCGCCCACTGTATCGCCGACAACAGCAGCCTTGTGAGGATCCGACTTCTTTCCGCCGTATTGGCCGGTTTCAATAAACTTTTTTGCGTTATCCCAGGCACCGCCTCCGTTATTGAGAAACAGGGCAACCAGGATTCCGGTGATTGTTCCTACCATGAGAAAACCGCCAACCACCTCCGCACCGCTGGCTCCGTTCGCAGCCTGTCCACCCGCATAGTAGATCCACTTGAACACGACACCAACACCGACGGTCATGCCTACGACGAGCAGACCGGGCAGGATCATTTTCTGAAGAGCCGCTTTCGTTGCAATATCAACGCACTGACCATAATCCGGTTTTGACGTTCCGGCCATGATGCCCGGATTATTCCTGAACTGCTCGCGGACATTATTGATGATGGAATATGCCGCACGTCCCACTGCCTTGATGGCAAGAGACGAAAATAGGAAGACCAGAACAGCTCCCAGCATCGCTCCGACGAACACTTCAGGTTTATTCAGATTGATGACCGGTTGAAACGATGGCATGTAGTTCCGAACCTCGTCGATGTAGGCGCCGAACAGGAGAAACGCGGCGAGTGCGGCTGAACCGACTGCATATCCTTTCGTGAGAGCCTTAGTCGTGTTTCCGACAGAATCGAGCCTGTCAGTTCGCTTTCTGATTTCCTCGGGCTGTTGACTCATTTCAATAATACCGCCCGCGTTATCGGTGATTGGACCGAATGTATCCATAGCAAGTATGTATGCGGCAGTTCCGAGCATACCCATAGTTGCGACTGCCGTCCCGAAGAGACCGCCTGCATTTAATCCCGAGTGGTTACCGAGGAAATAGGCGGATACGATTGCAGCGCCAATGACAAGTATTGGGTAACCGGTAGACTCCATTCCCACGGCAACACCGGCGATAATGTTTGTTGCAGGACCAGTTTGGGATGCTTCCGCGATTGATTTTACGGGCCTGAAGCGATATTCAGTGTAATATTGTGTGATGTAGACAAATGCGATAGAGGTAAGTACACCGATTACCCCGCAGAGGAAAAAGTTGAAATAGTACTCGCTGCCGAGGAGCCACCGGGAAGCGATGAAAAATCCAATCATAGCTAGTACAGCAGTGATGAAGTATCCCCTATTGAGCGCTTGCAGGGGATCTTTCTTCTCATCGGTTTTTACCGACATGACGCCGATTATTGATGCGATAATACCGAAAGCACGGGCGACAAGTGGAAAGAGAATGACGCCGAGAAGAGAGAGCTGGTTCTGCATGAAGTATTCCGTGTTAGCACGGTAAAGTCCGGCAGCAAGGATCATTGCGCCGATATTTTCCGCCGCTGTCGATTCAAAAAGATCGGCACCCCTACCCGCACAATCGCCCACGTTATCACCGACAAGATCAGCAATGACAGCCGGATTGCGGGGGTCGTCTTCCGGAATTCCTGCTTCAATCTTTCCAACGAGGTCTGCGCCAACGTCTGCTGCCTTCGTGTAAATTCCACCGCCAAGCTGAGCGAAAAGCGCTACGAAGCTTGCTCCGAATCCATAACCGACGATCAGGAGGGGAATCTTAGTGACGTCGTTCGTCACACCTGCTGAATTGACAAGCGTGAAGAGGCCCGCGACACCGAGAAGACTCAACGCAACCACGAAAAAACCCGATACGGCTCCGCCCCGGAGCGAAGTCTGCAGGGCATCATTCATGTTGCGGCATGCAGCAGCGGCCGTTCGGATATTGCTTCTGATTGCAACCCACATTCCCATGTAACCGGCTGCAACCGAACATACCGCACCAAAGAGGAACGACAGAGTTGTCCAGAGTGCAAGATCGGCGGCGCTTGCGGGATCATGTACATTGGGAGCTCTCACGAATGCGTACAGAATGTATATCAGAAATGCCAGAGCGAGAGCGAGGAGCGCGATCGTTCTGTTCTGCCGACGTAAGAACGCTTCCGCTCCCTGCTTGATCGCATTCGAGATCTCCTGCATCCGCTCTGTTCCGGTTTCCCTTCGCAGAACGTCGCGGATAAGATAGACGGCGAACAACAAGCCGAGTATGCTGATACCAATGATTAATCCTAATTCCATACGTTACCTTTATCCCCTTTCATATTATCATCGTGGTGCTGTGAAAATTTTAAAAATCTTGATTCCTGCTGAAATTCAGCAGGAGAAGATAAAAAGAACCACCACAAAATCCGATTCAAGTGGTGGTTCAATTTTCTTAGGAAAGTTTTTTAATGTAAATAAAAAAGATGAAAAAGTCGAGGACTTTTTAAAAAATTACGGACAATCCTCTCCCATTAGCTTTAGGCCGACTACAGCTTTTTTCGCATCCTCTGATTTTGGGCAAATTTGAATCACTTTGCAGTAATATTTCTTCGCCTCTTCCCACCTCTTTGTCTCCGGCACTGTTGTATTATTGTGCCATGCTGTCGCCATCAGCAGTAGAATAGTACAATTTTTCTGGTTATACTGTAACGCTTTGCCAAGATATGATATAGATTCAGGATACTTCTTTTCACCATATAGCCGGAATCCTTCCATCCGATAGGCTTCATCCAATTCATTCTTATACTTTCCTTTATCACCATTAACGGTATCTGCAGCTACCGCTAATTCTATGACCTTTTGATAGGCTGCACTTTGTTCTGGCATATTATTCAGTTGGGCATTGCATTGTGCGAGCGTCTGCCACGCTTTGATGTTGTCGGGTCTGTATATCAGACTCTTTTCAATATATTCTTTCGCCTTTTTATTCTCTTTCATTTGCATTAGCGACATCGCCGCATTGAGGTTCGATGCGAACCGGTACCCGGCAGTCGTATCGACTTCAATCTTCTTGTCGAACATCGCCACCGCTTCAGCGTACCGTTTCTTTTTCATATATAGTGTACCCAGATCATAGTAGATATCCGTTAGTGTACTGTCCATACGGTATGCTCTTTCGTATTTATCGATGGCACCGTCGTATTTTTCAAGCATGCGCTGTACTTTTCCCCACCTGATGTAATCCTTTGAGGTTAACGAATCCGGATTTAATTGGCTGAAAGCTGAATCTGCCAGCGCTGATTGCCCCGTTACAGCGTACGCCTCAGCCAAGTAGTTTTGTGTATCAGTTTGTGAAGGATCCTTCTCTGTCACTTCCTCAGCATATGGGATGAGTTCCGCGTAATATTTGGTCTCGTAAAGAATTCTCACGTAGCTGATCTTATATTGGAGCGAATCCGGCTGTATCTTTACAAGGTCCCGATAAAGCGGTAATGCTTTTAGGTATTGCTTTGCTCGCATATATATGATTGCAAGTTCACGATGCGCAACTATGTTCGCTGAATCAATCAACAGGACGTTAATATAAGCTTCAGCCGCTTCGTTATATTGCCGTGCTTTTCGGCTCGTCTCTCCGATTTTCAACCATACGGATGGATTTACTTTATCGAACTCGAGAACCTTCCTGTACTGATCTATACCTGCCGCTGGGACTTTCTGTGCGATATAGACATCGCCGAGCAATTCGTATACTTTTGGATTTTGAGGATCCAGCTCTCGCGCTTGTACAAGCACTCCGATTGCTTCATCCAGGGAATCGGCTTTTAGGTACGTTGCTCCGAGCCACAGATATCCCTGAGGATTTTTCTTATCATCTTTTATCGCTTCCTTGAATGATTTAATGGCTCCCGCGAAATCACCCCTCTCGTATGCCGCTTTTCCCATTGCAAGCGGATCCTCATCGTCGGCGAGAATAATTCCCGGCAGTATGACGAGAAGGAGGATAGTCAGAGTG
>CAYGXH010000223.1:0-5524 GCA_964353675.1 uncultured Chlorobiaceae bacterium | reverse complement strand
TGCTCCCACAAGTGATGTAATGTTACAAAAGAGGGTAGATGTAAATGTAAAGTAAGGAATATTTTCATATTATACAAGTTGTACATAAGAATAAAAGGATGAAAAAAACAGGTAAATCAAGTATTTATAAATTCAGATGTCAAATTATTGGTTATTCACCTAAAGGGCATTGATAACGGCCTTTAATAAAAAGAATCATCATTGCCGGAGGAGTACAGATGCACAATATCCCTTAAATCTATGTGTAATAATGATTTTGCGGGGTGATGCACGTCACACCCAATTCTTTTATTTTTGTGAAAGAAACACATTAGACTACAGAATTGACAATGATGAAAATCTTAAAAAGCATTTTGTATATTAACGAACATGAAAAAGGGCGATAAAATTCCCCTCACCCTCGAAAATCTTTCCGGTGATGGGCGAACAATTTCTCACCACGAAGGCTGTGTCGTATTTGTTACGGGAGGTGTTCCGGGTGACGTTGTTTTGGCGCGTATGATAAAACTGAAAAAGAATTATTTTGAAGCAGTAACGGAGAAGATCGTCACCCTTTCGGGTCTTCGTGCAGAGGCGCGCTGCAAGCACTTCGGCGTTTGCGGCGGTTGTCGCTGGCAGGACCTTTCTTACGAGGCACAGCTCGGCTACAAACAACAGTTGGTTACCGATGCATTTACTCATATCGGCTCATTCGAGAAACCCGATATACTTCCGACTATGCGGTGCGGAGATCCTTACTGGTACAGGAATAAGATGGAGTACACATTCTCGAATTACCGTTGGCTGACTCAGGCTGAACTGGTAAAAGATACTGCGCAGGAACAGGAGGTGGCGCTCGGTCTACACATTCCGGGGCGGTATTACAAAGTACTGAATATCGATGAGTGCTTTCTGCAGTCTGAACTGAGTCCGGCAATTCTGCGGAAGGTGAGGGATGAATGCCGTGCTTTGGGTCTTACGGTCTATTCAACGAAAACTCATACGGGTTATCTCCGGCATCTGGTGATTCGCGACGGTAAACGAACAGGTGAATGCATGGTCAACCTCGTGACGACTTACAGCGATGAAAAATCCATGGTACATCTTACGAATGTCCTGAGGAAGGAATTTCCCGGTATCACAACGGTTGTCAATAACATCACAGATCGGAAATCCATGGTCGCGCAGGGCGAATCCGAAAAAATTTACTATGGCAACGGAGCGATAACCGAGAAACTGGGAAATTACACATTCAGGATATCGGCAAATTCCTTTTTTCAGACAAATACGCTCCAGGCAGAGAGATTATATTCCGTCGTAAAAGACTTCGCTGATTTGAAACACTCCGATGTCGTATACGATCTTTACTGCGGAACCGGTACAATCGCCATATTCCTCTCGGATGTTGTCAAAGAGGTAATCGGTATCGATATAGTTGATAGTGCAAGAACGGACGCAGAGAAAAACGCTGATCTAAACGGCATTTCAAACTGTTTTTTCTACCTTGGCGATCTCAAGGAAAAGTTGACGCGGGAAACAGACTGGCAATCAAAACATCCGCCGCCCTCGGTTGTCGTGCTCGATCCACCGCGGAGCGGCGTGCATCCAAAAGGACTGGAACAGGTCGTGAATCTCAGGCCGGATCGTATCATATATGTAAGCTGTAATCCCGCGACGCAAGCGAGAGATGCGAAACTGCTCGCCGTAGGCGGGTATCAATTGATCAAAGTACAACCTGTCGATATGTTCCCTCACACCGACCACGTCGAAGCTGTCGCTTTATTTCGCTGTTGATGGCTTTCGACCGGTGAATATCGCTGCTGCCGAAAATGAGAGAGGGCGGACAATAACTTCCGTAAATCCTGCTTCCGTGAGAAGAGAGGCGAACTTTTCGTTTTTGGGAAAGTCCCCGATGGATTGCGGGAGGTACGAATATGCAGCTCCGTGTCTGGAAATAATTCTTCCGAGGAAGGGAAGAAAATATCGGGAGTATATGGTATATAGTTGAGAGATAATGGGTTTTTTCGGTTTTGTCAGTTCCAGGATGAGAACCATACCGTGCGGTCTCAGAACGCGGATCATTTCCCGAAGAGCGGCCGGTCTGTCGGCAAAATTCCGTATCCCAAAAGCCACCATCACGACGTCGAAAGAATCCGACCGAAACGGCAATTTTAATGCATCGCAGGCCACAAAATGAATGATGCCGTCAAGATTCTTACGTTCAATTTTTTTCCGAAAGACTTCATACATATTTGTCGCGAAATCTGAAGCGACAATGAATTTAGGGTTGATTGCCTTTGCTTCGAGCGCAAAATCTCCGCTGCCCGCTGCAAGGTCGAGTACCGCGCCGTTTTTCTTTTCCCGGATCAACTTAACGGCCTTTTTTCTCCAGACTATATCCAATCCGAAACTAAAAAGATGATTCAGAATATCGTACCGGTGTGCAATGGCATTGAACATCTGTTGGATCGTCGCCGGCTCTTTTTGTCGCATTTTTTGAGAGGTCATGGATAAATTTCTCCAAAATTGATCTGAAATGCAAATGGAATTCTTGCATTTTACGCTGCTTTCTCTTATGTTCAACATATTGTCAAGTAAAGATTCCATGAGGTTGTACTACCATATTATTCTCATACTGCTGTCGTTTGCGGCGGTAAATCTGATCTACGGCGGGACATCGACGAAGAGCGTGGTTGCAACCCGCACTCCTCTCCCACCGGGCATCGATGGAGATCTGAATGAACCACAGTGGCGTCACGCTGTTCCGGTTTCCGGTTTTCAGCAGTTCGATCCGGTTGAAGGCGCGGCACCTACCGAAGAAACAATTGTACGCGTTCTCTACGACGATAAGGCGCTGTATATCGGTGTTATGTGCAAGGACAGCGATCCCTCCGAAATAGTTTACCAGCTCACACGGCGTGATAGGACAGTCCAATCCGACCGGTTTTCAGTCATGATTGATTCTTATCATGACCAGAGTACGGCATACCTCTTCAGCGGGGCAGTCTCAGGTGTAAAATCAGACGGATTGTTATCGCAGGATGGACTAAACTATGACATCCAGTGGGATGCTGTGTGGGACTTTGCCTCAAAGAATTTACCGGATGGCTGGTCTGCTGAATTTTGCATCCCGTACAGTGCCCTCAGGTTTACAAGCCAGGAGGGTGAATATATCTGGGGTATAAATTTTCGGAGATACATTGCGCGGAAAAAGGAAACCGATGAATGGGTCATGGTGCCACGGAGTGAAACTCCGCCCGGAACAATCTCGTCAGTATCAAAAATGGGTAATCTATCCGGCATAGCCGATATACAACCGCCTATCCATCTCGAAATCCTCCCCTATCATGTTTCTAAAGTCAGTTTTCTCTCTCAGCCATCACCCTTTACAACCGAAGGTGAGTATACACCCAATTTCGGCGTCGACCTCAAGTACGGAATAACAAATAACTTCACCCTCGATGTCGGAATCAATCCCGATTTCGGACAGGTAGAAGTCGATCAGGCGTACCTGAACCTTACAGTATTCGAAACGTTCTTTCCCGAGAAGAGACCATTCTTTCTTGAGGGATCACAGATTTTTTCGTTCGGCAACGCATTCGATAATACCGAAATGAGATTGCTGTATTCGCGACGCATCGGCCGCCAGCCTACGGGCTATTCCGGTGCAATCCGTTATGATAGTCTGCTCGTAGACAGCAATGCCCATTTCAGTAAAAAACCGGAAGTTACGACCATTCTTGGAGCGGGAAAGTTATCAGGTAGAACTCGGGGCGGACTTGAAGTCGGTGTTATGACGGCTGTTACTGATATAGAGAGAGCCGAGATTGAAGGTATTGACGGAACACATTCGCCGCTTCTCACGGTGGAACCTCGCGCAAGTTATAACGTTGTACGTTTGCGTCAGGAGATATGGGGGAATTCAGCAATTGGCGGCTTGGTATCGGGTTCCTTTAAAAATGGGAAACAACCGTCATTAAGCGGCGGCGTTGATTGGAAACTTAGATTCATCGATGGTACATATGGTGTCGATGGGTACGTGGCAGGGTCACGTACAGCTCTATACGATAATGAATATCGTGAAGGATTGGCAGGCAGGATGGCGCTTGGGAAGCTGGGCGGAGAGCACTGGATTGTTTTTTCGGCATATGATTTTTCATCGAGGAACTTTTCCATCGACGATCTTGGATTCTACAGTCAACCCCGCGAACACGGCGGCTATCTTGCAGTGGCGTACAAAGAGGATCACGCCGAAGGAATATTTTTACGCTACGGTCTGACCGTCCAGACGGATCAGCGGTGGAATTGGGATGGAAACCAGACACAGAGTCAGATTGAACTGGAACCTATTTTCGAATTCATCAACTTCTGGCAGTTCAGCGTCGATTATATTCATCACTTCAGGGCTTATGATGATGAGAACCGCGGGATCGCCGGACTTTATCGTCGGCCTGCGGAGAATACCATAAATGCGACAGTAAGAACGGATGCCAGGAAACCTGTTCAAATTTCTCTTTATGCCGGATTGTCGTTCTACGAAAACGGCAGTAAAAATTATCTGACGATGCTGCAATCGACCATCAGACCAATAACCTGGATTGAGTTTCAACCGAGCATCACTTACATGCGAACTCTCGATGAGGAGGCCTGGGTGGTCGGATATTATGCAGAAGACGGTAAAAACATCTTCGGCGACCGGAATGTTGATCATGTTGATGTTTCTCTACGTGGCACCATCACATTCACACCAACGATGAGCTTGCAGTTTTTTAATCAGATCCTATTCGCCGAATGGCGGTATAACCGCTTAAGAAAACTCGTAACACCTGTCAGTTTCGAATCTACAACGGGCGGTCCGCTTGATTATTTCTACAAAGTCTTCAATGCAAATATCGTTTTCCGATGGGAATATCTCCCTGGGAGCACATTTTACCTCGTATGGACCCAAAACAGACAGGGATACACAGGTTTGTATGGACAGAACCTTAGAGACGATATTTCCGACATATTTCGAATTCCCATGGATAATGTGATTTTAGCGAAAATATCCTATTGGTGGAGTCTCTAGGGGACTCCTTCCACAATCCACCATTCCGGTTCTTTTTTTCCATATTCCGGCCTAAACAATTTCTCCGGAATTTCGTATTTATGGGAGTAAGTCAACCATAACCCCGGGAAAGTGTCTAATGTATAGAAATATCGCAAGGGATTCCGTGCATGAATGCACCGGATGAGCAGCGGTTAATCCTTCGCGTCAAGGAAGGAGACCATGAAGCATTTCGGATTCTCGTGGAACGCTATATGAGGCATGCATACAACATTGCCTATGGTTTCGTAAACAATCATGCAGATGCAGAAGACATCGCTCAGGAGTCGTTCATCAGAGCTTATGAAGCCATTAATGGTTTTCGGGGAGATTCGAATTTTAACACTTGGCTCTATCGCATTGTTACGAATTTGTCTTTGAACAGATTGCGACAGAAGAAAACAGCCCGGTTTCAAAGCATAGACGTACTGAACGAAGTACTGCTTCCATGCGCCGTTA
>CAYGXH010000222.1:0-5526 GCA_964353675.1 uncultured Chlorobiaceae bacterium | reverse complement strand
CGATCATTATCCCCTGTCATCGCGTGATCGGTTCGGACGGATCCCTTGTAGGATATGCGTACGGCGTGAAGATAAAAGAGTTTCTGTTACGGCTCGAGGGAGCAATCATACTTTAAATCCTGCACCTGCACCGCTCACCCATATCCGCGATGATTCAGATGCGTGGAAAGCCATTCAGTGTGTCCGGATGGTTGAGCGTTGCGAAATTATTTCCTCCATGTATACAAATAGGTTGATCAAGAACAATGCTGTCACTCCGTGATGTAAATCCGCAGCAGCGAGAAGCAATTAAAACGGTAGGTGGTCCGCTTATGGTCATCGCCGGGCCCGGAAGCGGAAAAACACGAGTCCTTGTATACAGAATCGCCCACCTCATCAGCATCGGTGTTCCCCCGTACAACATCATCGCCCTGACTTTCACGAATAAAGCTGCTAAAGAAATGAAAGAAAGAATCAGGGACCTCGTGGGTGAAAAATCTTCGTCACTGTGGATGGGGACCTTCCATTCTCTCTGTGCGCGGTTTTTGCGCTACGAATGTTCGAAATTAGGATTCGAAAAAAATTTTTCTATTTACGATAGTCAGGATAGTCTTAACCTCATCAAATCGGTAATGAGTCAGCTTGGAATACCCACCCAGCAGTTTAATCCCTCTGCAATACAGAATAGAATAAGCCGTGCAAAAAACCAACTCCTTACACCGGAAGTCTGCACAACCCAGGCATCGGATCTCTTCGAAGAGAAGGTCGCTGTTGTCTACACAAAGTACCAGGTTCGGCTCAAAGAAAACAACGCAATGGATTTCGATGATCTCCTGCTTCACCCGATTCATCTGTTTACGACACATAAGAAAGTCCTGTCGGATTATCAGGACCGCTTCCGGTTTATCCTGATCGATGAGTATCAGGATACAAACCATGCCCAGTATGTGTTCATAAAACTGCTGGCAGACAAGTTCCGCAATCTCTGCGTTGTCGGCGACGATGCTCAGAGCATATACGCATTCCGCGGCGCCGATATCAGAAATATCCTCGATTTTGAACGCGATTATAATGACGGAAAAATCATCAGACTCGAACAGAATTACAGATCGACTAAGACAATTCTCGCGGCAGCAGATCAATTAATCAAAAAAAATGGCGGTCAGATAAACAAGAACCTATGGACTGATAACCGGCAGGGAGAGGCAATTACCCTCCTTGAATGCGAGGATGATAAGGATGAGGGGGAAAGGATTAGTCGCAGAATATTCGCGGATATCCAATCGAAGAAGCATGATTTCAAGCACATAGCCGTCATGTACCGGACAAATGCCCAGTCGCGCTCACTCGAAGAAGCATTCCGCAGAAACAGTATCCCGTACACCATAGTTGGCGGTGTCGAGTTCTATCAGAGGAAAGAGGTAAAAGATGTACTTGCCTATTTACGTTGTCTCGTAAATCCGAAAGACAATGAAAGTGTATCAAGGATAATCAATTACCCGAACCGCGGGATTGGCGCTGTTTCCGTTAAGAAGATTCAACATCATGCCGCACAGAAGGCATTGCCCCTGCTTTCGGTTCTTAATGAGGCGAAGGACATCGGTGGTCTCAGTGAAAAAACAAAAGTTGCGTGCGCGTCATTCGGATCTCTTGTCACAAAGTATAATAAGCTCCGTCGACAGATATCGATCGGTGAACTCGCGCGTGCGCTGGTCGATGAACTTGGAATACTCAGAATATATAAAGATGAAGGAACGCCGGAATCAATGTCGCGCTGGGAGAACGTGCAGGAATTGTTATCGGGTATCTCAGAATTTGAGGCATCCCACGAGAAGGCAACACTTGAAGATTTTCTGCAGGATGTATCGCTTGTTGCCGACGTGGATCGATGGGATATATCGTTCAATGCAGTGACGCTTATGACACTCCACAGCGCGAAAGGCCTCGAGTTTCCGACCGTGTTCATCACCGGGTTAGAGGAAGGACTCCTGCCGCTCTACACGCCGCAGTTTGAGAATAATGACGTGGAGGAAGAAAGGAGGCTTTTTTATGTGGGCATTACGCGTGCGATGGAAAGACTCTGCATAAGTCGGGCGCGCCTCCGTTTCAGGTACGGTGATTTGAGTTACCAGACAGCATCGCGATTCCTGGATGAAATTGACAGCAGTATCATCGAAATCGATACCACGGGTGTTTCCCCAACGCAGAGCAAATTCCGGAAAAACGGTGTTGTCAGACAGCGGAAACGAGCAACCCGAACAGATAGGGATACCGGATCAACATATTTCACGGACATCGATCCACATGTTGATTATACTTCTGACGAGGAGAAAATACTGGACGTTGGTTCACTAGTTGAGCATGAATACTTTGGCAGAGGGAAAGTGATATACGTAACGGGAAAAGGTGATACGACGAAAGCCGTCGTCGACTTTGATTCCGTGGGCAGGAAGAATTTGATGGTGAAATTTGCACGATTAAAACTTCTGTGATATCACTCTTTAGAAAAAGGATTGCATCGTTTTGGAATGGTGTAGTTTATTACGCAAAGGGATTATATAAAAGATTTTCCGACGAAAACATACTTTTCCTCGCATCGGGCGTCGCTTTTAACGGTATCCTTTGTCTTATACCTATACTCCTTCTGCTCACGTCCCTCATCGGCATCTTCATACACCAATCGATCTTCCCGCTTCAAAAAATCGATGATGTTCTGAACGCGATATTCCCTCCCCAACCATACGCACAGGATATCAAAACGTCGATTATCGGGATTATCCGGGACATCGAAGAGTACCGGTCGACCTTCGGTTATACGGGTATCGTCATACTGATCTGGGCGTCAGCGTCAATGTTCAGTTCCATTCGTATCGTATTAAACCGTATCTATCATCTGAAACCCAGGAAGCTGGTCATTCTCACGTATATCGAGAATCTCCTGTTTGTCATTGTCCTGGGAGCAATGTTCATCGCTGCGAATATTTTCTCGTGGTTTTTCGTTTTAATCGAATCCTTTTTACGGGCTATTCCCGAAATCGGACCAATCGACCTCACGATATTTTCGGAGGTTATATCTGTCGTTATTTCCCTCCTCATCGCATTTGTGATATTTTACGGAATTAACCGCTTTGTTCCCGGTGAGAGGATCCCCCGGAAAGTCGCCGCAATAGCTGCTATAACGACGACATCGCTCTGGTGGATAGCCGGTAAAGCATTCGCATGGTATCTGGCGGCATTTCACCCCTACAGCAAACTATACGGGACCTATGCGGTTGTCCTGGTTTTCTTCCTCTGGATTTACTATTCATCTGCAGTCTTTGTTGCAGGTGTCGTTGTCGGCCAACTTTATCGCGAGAGAAGATCTCAAATCTTACCATAAATCTTTTGGTTTTCAGCTTTCGAATGCGTACCTTGCTCTCAATCACCGAAATTTACATTGTGATGGAGAAGGTCAATGGAAGGATATACCCGGATTATAACGTACAGCAGTGAAATAGAAGGGGAGCTTGCAAAGGCGACTTTGTCATCGGCAGGGATTGAAGCTTACCTGAAATTCGAAGATACCGGCGGTATGTTTCCTACACTTCAGCAGGCTGAGGGTGTAGCTATCTTCGTAAAACCTGAAGACGCTGAAGAAGCAAAGAGAATATTGACAACACAAGCGCCGGAATAATCAGGACAGCCGGAACCACTTCAGATCAGTCAATACGTTATGTTCAGGAATCTCCTCAGGACCAAGAATCTCGATCAGCTGCTCCGTGAATCTGAAACGCAGGAAACAAAGCTTAAGCGGACTCTTGGTTCGGTGGATCTAATTGCCCTCGGCATCGGTGCGATTATCGGTTCGGGTATTTTTGCAACGGTAGGTACGGCTGTCGCGGGCGATGCAATGCGGCCGGGTGCAGGACCTGCCATCATCATTTCCTTTTTTCTTACGGCAGTTGCATGCGCCTTCTGCGGATTATGCTATGCCGAGTTTGCCTCCCTCGTCCCAATCGCCGGGAGCGCTTACACCTACTCATACGCGACGCTCGGCGAGCTTGTCGCATGGATTATCGGGTGGGATCTGATCATCGAGTATGCGGTGGGAAATGTTGCAGTAGCGATTGCATGGGCGGCGTACTTTCATCAATTCTGCGCCGGGATGGGACTACACATCCCTGCCTGGCTTGCGGTCGATTACAGATCTGCCGTACAGGCGGGCGAAGCTGTTCTACAAGCAGGCGGTAATGTGGATCAGTCGATCTCGCTATTCTACCAGGCGTGGATAGACCATCCGACTGTGCTCGGAATTCCTGTCATTTTTAACTTCCTCGGCAGTTCGATCGTCCTCCTAATAACATGGCTCCTCGTGATCGGTGTGAAAGAATCAGCACGTGCTAATAACGTCATGGTTGCCATTAAACTCCTTATTATTTTCTTTTTTATCTATTCCGGATTCAAGTACGTGAAACCGGAAAACTGGACTCCCTTCATGCCGAACGGTTTTGGCGGCGTCTGGGTCGGCGCCAGCCTGATATTTTTTGCCTATATCGGCTTTGATGCGATTTCTACGACAGCAGAAGAATGCAAGAATCCCGGTCGCGATATGCCCAGAGGTATCCTCGGCTCACTTGCCGTCTGCACAATCATATATGTTATTGTTGCCATAGTCCTTACGGGCATGGTCCCGTCGGATAAACTCGGTGTTGCTGATCCGCTTGCGGCAGCTTTCGCCTATGTCGGCGCAGATGTGTCGGCCGGTGTTGTATCAATAGGCGCTGTGATTGCTATGACGGCCGTGCTATTGGTTTTTCAGCTTGGTCAGCCCAGAATATTCTTTTCAATGTCGCGTGACGGACTGCTGCCGAAATACTTCGCGCGCGTACATCCTAAGTACAGAACGCCTCACATAACAACCATTTGGACAGGGATCGTCGTTGCGGCTATCTCCGGCATCGCCAACATCAACGAAATCGTTGAACTGACTAATATCGGAACGCTGTTCGCTTTTGTTCTTGTTTGTATAGGGATTATAATTCTCCGGTATCGTGAACCGGATCGTCCGCGAGCCTTCCGGACTCCTCTGGTTCCGCTCGTACCAATACTCGGCATCGCTTCCTGTATCTATCTCATGCTGGGATTGCCGTGGGTGACTTGGTGGCGGTTTGTAATTTGGCTGGCAGTCGGGATGGTAGTCTATTTGGCATACGGTTACCGGAAGAGTAAACTCCGAAGCCTTGTTTGAAAGTCTCAATTGTATATGATGGGAGATTTCCTGAACAACCGGTACTTCTTTGGACGTGCATCGTAACAAGAAAAATTGTATATTATTACCTATAAAATCCAGAAATTACCATTTAAATTCAATTCAGAGTGAAAGGAAATTACAATGATAAGTAAAAAAATGTCGGAGGCGCTTAACGATCAAATCCAACACGAACTCTACTCATCATATCTTTACCTATCGATGGCTGCTCATTTCGACGGTGAGAACCTGCCTGGTTTTGCCCACTGGATGAAGGTGCAGACTGATGAAGAACGCGCACATGCGATGAAGTTTTATGA
>CAYGXH010000221.1:0-5557 GCA_964353675.1 uncultured Chlorobiaceae bacterium | reverse complement strand
AAACACACCTGAGTCCAGGCAGATACTCATCTGTGTAAATCTGTCCAATCTGTGTCATCTGTTCACCTGCCGAAGTCACGAAGTGACGCAGGCAGGCGTTCCATCTCTGTTAGATTTTCAGCCATTTCTTTGCTTATTACCGCATTTTATCGTATATTTTTTTGATTTACGGCGGAGTAGCTCAGTTGGTTACCCGCCCGACCGCTTGGAGGCTGGCTTTCGGACGGGCGGGGAGCAACGGAATCATAATCTGAGTTTAGGAGATTTGATTCCATCGTACGCTACGATCACAATTAGTATGTTGTTAGCGTGAGCAAAATCGCATGTAAGGAAGTTTCATAGCTTGTGAGTTGTTACCATCAAGGCTCTGTTCGAAGGACGATATCAAGTGCGATCCCTCAATATAGTCTGATGAAAAATGGCGGAGTAGCTCAGTTGGTTAGAGCAACGGAATCATAATCCGTGTGTCGGGGGTTCGACTCCCTCCTCCGCTACCATCTATATCCTTTCGTAACGCGATAGCAAAACGTGGTTTTTACTATAATGAGTGCAGAGATACAATCAATCTGCAACGGATCTTCGTTGATAAAAACAGCTTAAACCCGGAAATCGCATCAAACGCATAATTCACTCATCACAGTAATTAGCTATGGCACAACAGAAACTGCTTCATTCCCTGCACGGATTCATACTTCGGCATAGGCTGATCCAGCAAGGAGAAAATATTCTTCTTGCTATCAGCGGCGGAATCGATTCTGTTGTCCTCCTCGACCTCCTCTGTGAGTTGAGGAAATCTTTGAAATTCGATCTGGCAACGGCACACTGCAACCACCGGCTGCGTGGACAGGAATCGGATGACGATGAAACGTTTGTCGGAACACTTGCCAAGGAACGCGGACTGGATTGCTACACGACCAGGGTTGAAACAAAAATAACAGCTGAAGCAGAAAAAATATCCATTCAGGAAGGAGCACGTAATGCACGATATACCTTCTTCTCGGAACTGCGTCGCGCTCATGGTTTTCAAAAAATCGCGACCGCTCACAATGCCGATGATAATGCTGAGACTATTATTTTCAATCTCATCCGGGGTACTGGGATTCGGGGGCTTACGGGAATTCCCCTTTGGAGAAAGGATGAGGCGATCATACGCCCCCTCCTGTTTGCCTCCCGCGATGATATAGAACAGTATTCCCGCGAACGTGGTCTGAAGTTCAGGGAAGATTCGTCGAACCTGAAAACCAATTATACAAGGAACTTCATCCGGCACGAGCTTATTCCGATGATGCGTGAAAATATTAATCCGAACCTCACTGCAACGCTTCACCGGACGAGCGAACGTTTCCTTCAGCTCGAAGATTACATCCAGAGCATCACGCACTCCCTGAGCGAGAAACTCATCGAGAGGAAAACTAACGATCAGATCGTAATCAATCTGCCGCAGCTTCACGAACAACCGATCTTCATTCAGGAACAATTTCTAATCTCGACGGTCAGAACCTTCGCACGCATTGAAATCCAGTCGGGAAACGTTGCCACAATGATGGGCATTGCACATGGTGAAACAGGTTCATTCGGCTCACTCTCCGGAGATATCGGACTTTACCGCGACAGGGATAAACTCATACTGAAAAAAGGTAAATCCAATCTACCATTCTCATTTCATGTGGAGATCAATAATGAATATTCACTGAACCGAGCCACATTTTCCGCAACGGAAGTAACAGAAGCGTTGATATCGACCGATCCTTGTGTGGAGTACGTCGACGGCGATAAATTACAAAAACCTCTTAGGCTTCGTTCGTGGCGCGAGGGTGACTGGTTTGTTCCATTCGGAATGAAACAACCAAAAAAAATGAGCGACTTTTTTATTGATCATAAAATACCGCTTCTCGAAAAAATCACAATCCCACTTTTCACCGCGAGTGAGGACATCGTATGGGTGTGCGGCTTACGCCTGGATGACCGATACAAAATCACATCCGCAACAACAAAATTCGTTAAACTTGAATACCGCACGCATGAGTGATCATCATATGAAAAAATCTGTATGTATCAATAAAGATGTATTTGAAGTTTATCTCTCGGAGAAAAAAATTCAGTCGAGGATTAAGCAGATTGCACAGCAAATTAACAAGGACTACCGGGGAAAGATGCCCATTTTTATTGGTGTTCTTAACGGTTCGTTTGTCTTGATGGCAGATTTACTTCGATATATCACGGTGGATTGTGAAGTTGATTTCCTTAAGCTATCCAGTTACGGTCATGCAAAAATCAGTTCGGGGAAAGTTCGTCTGCTTGAGGATTTAAATTGCGATTTAAAAGGGAGAGATATCATCGTCGTAGAGGACATTGTGGATTCAGGCCTTTCTGCTGATTTCATAATAAGGCTCATTCGTGCACAAAAGCCACGCTCAGTAAAGGTTATATCACTGCTACTAAAGGAAGCTGCATTAAAGAATGATGTAAAAATTGATTATATTGGATTCAAATTACCTGATATTTTTGTTATAGGATATGGGCTTGATTATGCCCAAAAAGCGAGAAATTTACGCGATATCTATCGATTGAAAAAAATCTAAGTACCGTTTATAACCATGGAAGATAATAATCAGAAGAAACAGTCGGAGCAGCCAAAAAGGATTACCCGGCCCCGCCGGGCACGTTCTCCAAAAAAGCCACTAAGAGGGGACGACGATTTTAATTGGAGTAGAGTAACGAAAGTTGTCCTCAGCTGGTCGGCGATCATCCTTGGCGTTTTTATCATCATGACGCTGTTCAACGCTCAGGAAACCTCGGAGTACGAGCTGGCATTCACGGAATACCAGAAGCTTCTGCAGGACGGGCAGATTCTCAGCGCTCATGTAAAAAAATCCGATATCAACAATTATGACCTCCACGGAATACTTAAAAACTCGCAGGAAGTAATAACGACGAGTGGTAAAACGGTAAAGCTCGAGCGTTTTATGGTTACATTACCATACATCGACAGCGAGGTTATAAAGACCTGGAACGAAAAAGATATCCGTTTCACCATATCGAAAGAAGATAACACATGGATGAATGCTCTTCTCAGCGTGCTTCCGTGGATTTTAATTCTCGTTGTGTGGCTGTTCTTTATGAGACGGATGCAGGGCGTAGGCACAAAAGGAATTTTTTCTTTTGGGAAGAGTCGTGCCAAGGTGCAGAGCGAAGCGTCGCCGAAAGTGACATTCCAGGATGTTGCAGGCGTTGATGAGGCAAAAATCGAGCTTCAGGAGATCATAGAATTTCTAAGGGAGCCATCAAAATTTCAGAGACTGGGCGGAAAAATTCCGCGCGGCGTTCTTCTTCTTGGTCCACCCGGAACCGGTAAAACACTTCTCGCACGTGCTGTTGCGGGTGAAGCCAAAGTCCCATTCTTTTCCATCTCCGGCGCCGAATTTGTAGAAATGTTCGTCGGAGTAGGAGCGAGTCGCGTACGAGATCTTTTTGAAACTGGCAAGAAAAATGCTCCCTGCATCATTTTCATCGATGAGATGGATGCAGTCGGCCGGCATCGCGGCGCCGGAATCGGCGGCGGTCACGACGAGCGTGAACAGACGTTGAATCAGCTCCTTGTCGAAATGGACGGATTCGAGCAGAACAGCGGTGTGATTATTATATCGGCGACGAACCGGCCTGATGTTCTCGATCCGGCTCTTCTGCGGCCCGGTAGGTTTGACAGACAGATTGTGGTCGACAGACCTGACGTGCGCGGGAGAGAAGGAATTCTGAAAGTTCACACACGCAACATACCCCTCTCCGAGGAAGTTGATCTTTCAATCCTCGCTAAAGGAACACCTGGTCTGGCAGGCGCCGATTTAGCGAACCTCGTGAATGAAGCGGCGCTCCTCGCGGCACGAAAGGATCACAAATCGGTTACCATGCAGCATTTCGAGGAAGCCAAAGACAAGGTCATGATGGGAATAGAACGAAAGAGCCTCCTCATATCCGACAAGGAGAAACGTCTGACCGCATACCACGAATCGGGACATGTTCTCGTCGCTAAAATGGTACCCGAAGCAGATCCTGTACATAAAGTGACGATTATTCCCCGCGGCAGAGCACTCGGTGTGACGACCTATTTACCGATCGATGAGAAGCACACATATTCGAAAGAATATCTTGAAGCAATGATCACATACGCGCTTGGCGGACGCGCTGCAGAAAAAATTATTTTCAATCAGTTTACCACAGGAGCAGGCAACGACATCGAGCGAGCTACAAATCTCGCTCACAAGATGGTCTGCGAATGGGGAATGAGCGAACGTATGGGACCGCTCGCCTACGGTACGAAAGAAGAAGAAATATTTCTCGGAAGAGAAATTACACGGTCGAAAAATTATTCAGAGACGACTGCCGTCCTCATCGACGAAGAAGTGAAGAAGATCGTCACAGATGGAATGGCCCGGGCTGAAAATATTCTCATAGGTAACATCGATATCCTTCACCGTCTTGCAGGCGCACTCCTTGATCGGGAAATACTCGACGGAGATGAGATCGATAAGCTGATCAGGGGTGAAGAACTTCCCGCAATCAACAAGAATAACATTGAATTAAACCAATCCACATCATCTGTTGCCAATGAAAGAACAGCCACGCCCGCTGGGTGATCTTTTCAATCAACATAAACAACAGTCTGCAAACGGCGAGCACATCTCGATAATTGAGTACGACTACAGATTCGAAGTGATTCGGAAAGCGATCCACCTCTTCTCCCTATCCATCCCGGTATTCTACTTTGTCCTCCCGAAGCATATTGCACTGGGCATTCTAATACCCCTGACAATCGCGTTTCTAGCCGTTGATGTTGCCCGGTATTACAATAAATCCATAGAGGATTGGTTTTACGGTACTTTTGGATATATACTTCGTAAGAGGGAAAGCGATAAGGTAAGAAAAACCCTTAATGGAGCTACATACGTTCTTATAGCAGCGACGATGTGCGTTATCATCTTCCCGAAGATCATTACCGTAATGAGCTTTTCTATTCTGATTATCTCAGACATTACAGCCGCGCTCGTGGGTAGAAGGTTTGGCAAACATCGGTTCATTTCGAAATCACTTGAAGGCAGCATCGGTTTTTTTATCAGCGCGGTGATAGTCATTGCCATCACACCGAAAATTGAATATCTCCCGGCAGAGTATATAATCGGGTGTCTGGCCGCTCTTGTAGGTACAATAGCTGAAGCGCTCCCTGCGGAGATCGACGATAATCTCACAATTCCCCTCAGTGTCGGTACGGCATTATGGATTCTCTATTCGATTTTTCTGCCAGCATTAAATCTCTATAAGTTTGGATAATTGATAAATAGCTGAAATCACTATTGTCCAAAATACTTATTAAATGACCTTCGAAAAATATGGTTGTAAAACAAGGCGAGCGAAGTGTCCGCGCAGAATACTGTTTGAGTGGCGCCAAAGCGCCACGAGTTTATTCTGCGCAACGAAGTGAGCCGTAGTTTTACCGATTTTTTTCGACAGTCTTGACTTTTTCTTTTGTCATTTCTTTTGTGTCAAGACAAAAGAAATGACA
>CAYGXH010000220.1:0-5564 GCA_964353675.1 uncultured Chlorobiaceae bacterium | reverse complement strand
TACCGGACACCGGCAGGGACAGGAGCATTCGCTTTGGAGATTAGTTATCGGGCTCAACCAATTATTTCCGTGACGGCCAAACCGCTTCAGCAGCAATCGTATTACAAGCAACTTGAAGTTTCAGTTCCCGATGTACAGACGCTAAATCTTGAGGAGATTGTCTCGGAGAAATTGAGAGCTACATTTCAGCGAACCAGATCGCGAGATGTGTATGATCTCTATTTCTGTTTTCAAAAACCCATTTCCATCCCTACGGTTAAAACTCTTGCCATAGTGAAATGTTGGGAAGTACGTGATCCCTTCAATCTTGATAAATTCTTGTCGAATCTGCATTCGACGAAATATCGATGGGAAGAGTTGGATTTCTTGTTGCCGAAAGGAAGTAGACCCGATTCGAAGAAAATGATTGCACTAGTGGAATCGAAAGTTGGCATCTTTATCAATCTATCAGACAGAGAAAAGGAAATCATCGAGGACTCAAAACGCCATCGGGAAAGGTCGCTGGTTGAAAGGATTATAGCAGAATTGATTTCAAAGAAATCTTGATGAGTTATCATCAAACATGAAATGCAGGAATATATTCATACATATGAGTTAATCATATCAACTCTCCCCCCACTTCGCCGCCAAGCCTTTACTCGAGCCGTGATTGTTGAAATAGATGTTTGTTTATCTTGTGACATTCCGAAGATTAAGAAATATCTAATAATCTAGATGTATGATTCCTATTGATGAGCAAAAGGTTGCAACATTCAGGTCTCTCTTCAGGGGGAGAACAGATGTCTACGCGCGTCGCTGGGAAAAAGACGGACAATCTGGCTACAGTCCAGCTTATGAATTTGATTGGAACAAGTTTATGGCGCATAAGAGACGAGGCGGTTCGCTCAAAGATTTTGAAGATAAGAGACTAATACCGCTTACCAAGGATGTTATCAAGAATCATCTACTCGGTATCCATGTCGTCGGAATTTATCCTGCTCTACCCGATAATACATCATATTTTCTAGCTGCGGATTTTGACGAACAAACTTGGAAGACGGAAGCGATTACTTTCATGGATATGTGCGCCAAGGTAGATCTATCGGCGTATCTGGAGCGTTCTCGTTCCGGCAACGGAGGTCATGTATGGATTTTCTTTTCCGAACCGGTTCCTTGTTACAAAAGCAGGCGGATCGGACTTGAACTCATACGCCGAGCATCCAACATCTCGGAATTTGAAAAAGAGGTCAGCTTTGATCGGTTCTTTCCGAACCAAGACACGGTAACAAAAGGTGGACTAGGAAATTTGATCGCATTACCTTTACAAGGGAGGTCGATGGCACATGGGAATACAGTGTTTATTGATCTGGAGACAAGCAATCCACATCTGGATCAATGGAAGGTACTGGAGGAGGCAAAGCGACATTCTTTGCATGAAATAGACGCGGTATATCAAAGACTCTTCATGGAGAAAGTTTCATTATCAGCGCCGATAGCGTCAAAACACAAAATCCTTTCTATTTGTGTGCGGAATCTAATCGTTTTGGCTCGTTCGCAAATTAGCCGAGAGCTGATAGACTTTTTGAAAGAAGAACTTAATTTTCTCAACACCGAATACCTTACAAAACGCCGGCTTGGTAAATCAACATATAAAGTGCAAAAATACTTCAAGTTGGTTGAAGAATCTGGAGATACCATCTTATTACCAAGAGGATTTGTAGATCGGTTAATGACTTTTTTAAATGATCACAACATCAATCATACGGTTTGCCACGAGCATGCTTCTCTGAATGAGATTTCGTTCAAGAGTTCCATCGAGTTGACACCCTCTCAAAAAATGGTAATTGACTCTGCAATGGAGCACGATCAAGGGGTTATTGTGGCACCTTCAGGAAGTGGTAAAACCATTATCGGACTTGAACTTGTAGCGCGAAGGAAGCTGCCTGCGCTAATTCTTGTCCATCGCAAACAGATTCTGGATCAGTGGATTGAACGTATTTCGGCATTCCTCAATATTCCCAGAGCACATATCGGGCAGTATGCGGGGATAAAAAAGAAAATTGGTAAAGAGCTGACAGTCGGCTCGCTTCAAAGCATGGGTCGTAAGAAAGACCTGTTGAATCTAACGGACCAGTTTGGTACTATTATAGTCGACGAATGTCATCACATTCCCGCGGCTACATTTCGAGAGGTTATAGCTCAGCTTAATCCTCAATATCTTTATGGGCTTACTGCTACTCCGAAACGTAAGCACAATGACGAGAAATTGATTTACGTTTACATCGGCGATATCGTTGCACGAATGGAGACTGTAGACTTTACTCCAGTGTCATCTATAATAACACAACCATTAGAAGTTATCGTCAGATCGACAAACCTCTCAATTCCCTTTAAATTTTCAACGGACCTCTTCCAGCTTCTGGCGAAAGTGCTCTGTTTTGACACAGCAAGGAATCAAATGATCGTGGAAGATATTATAAAAGAAACCGATGGTGGCAGGAAGGTGCTTGTATTGAGCGAACGAAAAGAGCATCTCGAGATTCTCAATCTCTATCTTAAAGGTAAATGCGAAACTATACTAATTTCTGGAGATGATTCGGTGCGAGCGAGAAAATCAAAAGGAAAGCAAATCGAGGATGGCCATTATCAGGCAATTCTTTCCACTGGCCAGTTTTTTGGTGAAGGAGTAGATGTCCGTGGCTTTACATGCCTTATGCTTGCATTTCCATTTTCATTTGAAGGTAAACTTGCGCAATACCTTGGCCGCCTACGTGACATCGGGATTCAAAGACGTATTATTGATTATCGAGACAAGAATATTCCGTTCCTTGAAAGGCAATACAAACAACGTAAACGATATTACAAAGAGTCATCTGCCAGAATAAGTACAATAGATTCGAGTGAGATTTCATTTTGATGTTTAATTCACACGGAGCTTGACTTTTAACATAAAAGCGGGGGTAGGTGATGCACATGATAGAAGATTATTCCCCACTCAAAATGAGTTATTTTTTACACCGATTCTGAACGATCCCAGATAATCTTTATTAGCAACATTTCTTATAACAAACAGCTATCGGTGGACTAATTCCGGGTTCAAACACTATCCTTTATATTTTGTTACAGATAATGATAAATTAGGCAAATATCAGTGTTAATGATATCTGAGATAAGCATATGCAGATATGCATCACTTATATTACCATAGTTAAATCCGCCAAAGGGAACGACTTAGGGTAGATTTAAAGCTGTCCCTAATAAAAGGACAGGTTATTTCAAAGGTGTCCTTGATAAAAGGACACATTATTATTATATTTGCATTATGACACTCCATCCTGTATTAATAGAAAAACTAAACGAGGCAGTTTTTAGAGGCAAAAGCCAATCTTTTACACCTCGCGATGCTAGATTGCCCGGCATCCCTGGCAAGGTCCATGCAGTCATCGGGTTGCGCCGGTCGGGTAAAACCACGTTCCTCCGTCAACTGCAGTCGGAACAAAGGAAGAAGCTTTCGTCTGAACGTGCAGTGTATATCAGCTTTGACGACGATCGGCTGACGGACATGGCTCAGGGACAGCTCAACCAGCTTTTCGAAGAGTATTATCGCCGTTACCCAGAGCTTCGCGGTAAAGAAACCGTCTACTGGTATCTCGATGAAATCCAACTCATCAGCGGTTGGGAGCGTTTCGTACGCCGTGGCCTTGATTCAGAACGTGTTCAAATAATTGTGTCAGGTTCATCTGCCCGAATGCTCAGTCGTGAGATACATACATCTTTGCGTGGAAGAAGTGTCGAGACGATAATTCGGCCATTCAGCTTTCGTGAGTTTCTCCGCTATCGCGGTGAAGAATCTAAAAAGTCAAGCAATGAATTATTAGCTATAGAAAGGTCACTTATCGAAAAACGATTTCGTGAGTATTTAAAGGAAGGTGGATTCCCGGAAGCGCAAGGGCTTTCTGCAGACCTTCAGGTTGAATTATTACAAGGTTATGTGAATACGGTACTCTTTCGTGATATCGTTGAAAGATATGGTGTAACCCAGGTAGCGGCACTAAGATGGCTGGTGCGCCAATGTTTACGTAATCCTGCGGCACCATTTAGCATTCATCGACTACATCAAGACTTGAAAGCGCAGGGTTATGGGATTTCCAAAGATGCGTTATACGCTATGTTTGGTTACCTGATAGATTCTTTCCTGTTAAGTGCAGTTCCTCTCTCAACCGAATCTGAGCGGAAGCGAAATTCAAATCCGCGAAAGATATATCCCGCCGATCCGGGATTCATACGTACGTTCAGTACGAGTGGAAGGATAAATCAAGGTCACGCACTGGAGACTGTCGTACTCATCGAATTAGAAAGACGGAAAGCTGAGGTGGGATATGTAAAGACTGTTTCGGGATATGAAGTAGATTTCCATGTGCGCTTCCCGGATGGTAATGAGGAATTAATTCAGGTCTGTACCGATATATCCTCTAATGAGACACGAGAAAGAGAAGTGAGAGCACTGCGAGAAGCTTTCGGAGAATACCCACATGCCCGTCAACGCCTTCTGTTATTAGACCGCGAACAAGCATTGCACAACGAACTGTCTGAAGTTACCGTTCAGACAGTGTATGAATGGTTACTGACTGAGCCGTCCGCGGCAGATTAACAAAAGCAGTGACTACGACTATTTGTAGCAGAAATAATAAAATATTGCTTGCGTTTTAACATAAATAATCCCATTGACGAATCCATCAATGGGATATTCCCTATCGTGTGTAGCGGTTTACCCGCCGACTTGGGACTGGAGTGAAACGTAGGCGGAAGTCCCGCAGAGCGGAACGTATGCGGTGGAGAAGCACTGGGGGGTTTACCCGCCGACCTGCCCGCAGCAGTGAAACGAAGGCGGGAGCTCCCTCTTCTGGAGCGCAGGCGGACACATCACGTAGCGTACGGAAAGATTCCTGTCGAGTCTGAAACATTCAAAAATCATACGAAACTGATAACTTCCTCTAGCTTATTAATTGGAACAGTCCCAACAATTGTCAGGATTATTGACCCCCATTCTCCGGAATTTAATACTATTCAATAGAAATAGAATTATGCAGAAGGGATGGCCCCTTCGAATCGAAATAGTCTTAAAATGAAAAGGCGGGATCGATTTGGTCCCGCCTTATCGTAGAGTTTGAACTAGATCGACTACTTCATCAAGATCATGCTCTTCGTCTCGGTGAACGTGCCTGCAGTCAACCGGTAATAGTACACCCCGTTCGGATTTTCACCGGCATCCCACCGGACTGAATGTTCACCCGACTGTCTGACTTCATTGACAAGCATCGCGACTTCTTGTCCCAGCAAGTCGTATACTTTGATCGTCACCCATTCAGTAACAGGTAAATGATAACGAATCACGGTGGAAGAATTGAACGGGTTAGGATAGTTCTGGTTAAGCGCGTATGCTCTCGGGATTACGGGTATTCCTTCTTCTCCATTCAGCGCTGGCGGCAAGGGTGGCATCTCACCGGTCGATGCGATCCGAATCTGACTCGCGATATTACGGGTTGCTGTCGATGATAGTGATAGAATGCCTGCTCCTTGAACCT
>CAYGXH010000219.1:0-5611 GCA_964353675.1 uncultured Chlorobiaceae bacterium | reverse complement strand
ATGGGGTGGTTACAAGTGATGTAGCGGCTGACGTCTTGAGGCCTTGGATCTCATTCAAATGATTCAACGGTTCCACCGGTGTGGAGAAAGCAAATATTTTCGTCGGGATGGAATAGATTCCGCCGTGCATAATCAATGAGACCTGCAGCGGCTTTTCCTGTGTAGACATTGTCAAGAACAATTCCCTCATTATGCGCAAAAAGTGTCATTGCCTCGCTGCACTCCTTGGTTCTTGCGCCGTAAGCCGCACCACGGTATGAATCGTCGACGATCACATCGCTGACGTCCACGGTGATCTTAAAAGATGCAGCAGTGGCACAAGCAAGTTTGTGAACTTCTTCGGTCAGTGTCGGCTTGTCTTTCGCGACACCGATACCGAGAATTTTCCCCCTCCATCCTGTAAGTGCTTTTCCAAGAACAAGACCCGCCTGCGTTCCTCCTGAAGATGTTGCATGCACGATTGTATCAAGATGTATACCCAGCACGCGTGACTGCTCAAGAATCTCAATGATTGCCTGGGCATAGCCGAGCGCACCGATTGTTGTTGAACCACCTACTGGAAGCCTGTATACCTTTTTCCCATTCTTTTCCAGTCGATTCGCCAGGAGTTCTGCCTCATGCTCCCATACATCCCATTGAAGCGAATCGATGAACTTGATGTTAGCGCCGAAGAGTGAATCGAGTAACAAATTCCCTGTATACTTTTCGGTGGGTGTACCACCGAGAATTAGAAAGACTTCAAGTCCTGCAACTTTTCCTGCCGCCGCGGCAATCCGGCAAAAGTTCGATTGCACTGATCCTACGGCTATGATAGTCGTTGCACCCAATTTTTTTGCATCACCAATCAGAAAATCTAGTTTTCGCGTCTTGTTACCTCCGAGTGCGAAACCGGTCAGATCATCACGTTTACAAAAAATTGTCCGCCGGCATAAGCGTGATATGTTTTCGAGTTTCTGAAGGGGTGTTGGAAGCACTGAGAAATGCATTTTTGGATATCGATCGAATATCTTTTCGTCCATAGAAGTGTAAAACCTTACCTGGTGAATTCAATAGCATGAATGTATTTTTTCAGAATGGAGGCAGGGAAATCTGATTCGACATAAATTACGTTTGTTGAATTTATTTTTCTGAAGTATCGATGATTCCCATTATTTTCGTCCGTCCACGAATCGTTTATTGCTTTCTTTGAGGGGTCGATGTTGTGCAGAAATTGATCAAGATCCTCAGTTTTACTGAATTCAATTGCGGAGACCACCGCGAATCCCGAATCGGTTTCAATTAGAAGGATATATGCCTTGTATTTTTCTATTGAGATGAACTTATCATCCCATGATGGATACCCGTTTTGTAAACCGAGCTGTCCGGATATTAACTTTACATTGAAAATATATGGTAGAAATATTTTATTCCTGAATATTGCTGGAAGAGTTATTCCTTTTCCATCGGATTTTGCGAGTATTTTTCGACTGATTCTACTGCCAAGTTCTTGTGAATCTGATGTTCCGCTGTCATTCATAACGGTGATATAATAACGTCCGACCGCGATCTGTGTCTGGTAGGGAGTGATACAGCACCATGTCGCAAGGCTATCAGGTTTACACCTATGACGGGAAAGAGAAAAGATCCCAAAGGCTGCTTCCTCGCTTTGCATCGTGTAAATTTCAGCTTTGAAGCGGTAATTATTCCAGAGAACTTCCTGAACGGTAACATTTGAAAATCCGTATTCAAAGTAGATATCGGCGCCGCCATCTATAAGTCCCCAGAGCGCTTTACCTTTAATAGTATCACTGCGGATGATTTCGATCCCGGGAATATCGCCGGGAGCGAGTGGAATCTGTGCCAATGCGGTGGTGACGAAGAGTGTGAGGAATGCAAGAAGGAGCACCGTTTGGCGGTAATGTATAATGTTGCACTCCATATTTAAGTCTATGTCAGTTGAATGCTTTTCAGTTCGATTTTATTCAGATCCGCTATTCCGAGTTTGAGATTTTCAGCGAGTGTGAGAAACGCTTTTCCGCGGGGTGATTCCTCTTTCTGAATTTTTTCTTCCAGTCGCTTTTTTAGAACGATCTCATAGCCAATGCGGTCTACTGCAACCGGATCGGTACCGATCAGTATCGTTTTATACTCCGTGATGAATTGTTCATTTGCGCCGGGTCCTCCGTTGTAGCATCCCTTAATTCCGTCGACGATGTTGAGTACTACCTTATCCCTGAGGGGAGGAAAAGCGCAGACTTCTGCACAGGTTTCTGACCATAGTTCCTTATGAAGTCGTCCGGTGTTTGATACGCTTCCGTATGCGAGATTCTTCAAGCATAAAGTAACCGTAGCTCCGGCATTTTTCAGTATGGGTATGTTGATGATTTTATCAACCTTCTGAGTCACGATATTTGAAAAGTACGAATACTTGCCCTCGTTGATCATATAGGGAAGGGTCTCTGCGTCGTACTTTTCTTCTGTATCAGCCCAGTAGTACCAGTTTTTATCTATCATTTGTTCGCTGTAGAGAACTTTGTTTGTATCGTAGAACGATCCCTTGTCATCTTTTCGCTCTGTTCCAATTATCTCAACTCCCGGAAAATTATCTTTTGTGAATCCAACTTCGTGCATTTCAAATTCCCGTCGGTCCCAGATGGAAATATTCTTTTTGGGGATACCGGCATTTTCCAGATGCTGAATTACAGCCCGGACAACCTCGGCGCTTGTTGAGAGAAGAGCTCCAGCAACTGGATTGATCTTCAAACCGATCCGGTCCTGCGGAGCTACGAACATTCTCCACGCGTCGGAAATATTCCGCACGCCAGTCAGATTCAGCATCCCGGTTTTGATCATCTCCTGGGTTGATTTATAATCGAATTTTTTATCGATGACGCACTTGTCGTGATTTACCTGTACGACTTTCCCCGGGAACATTCCCGGCATAGATGAAGGTTTCCGCTCATGCTTGAGAGCGTCGGCAATGTTTGTTGCCGGTTTTCTTTTCTCCTGAGTCTGTGCGATGAGCGAACTAGCGGAGGCGTTTAAGAGTGAGGCGCCGATACCACCGACTGATACGAGCTTGCAGAAATTTCGACGTGTGATCATAGTAATTTTCTTTCCGCGGTTGATTGAGTCGTTCTTATTATTCGGGAAAATACATATTTATCCAATTAAATCAAACTCACTGTTTATCCGCCGATCATTTTGGTCGGGGATGCTTAAAAAACTACTCATCATGCTGTCCCGCCGATGGCAGGATTGTTCATCATCTATGCGAAACATTATGCTTTGCTGTGTTTAGATTCCGCAGCAGATGTTCCTCCGCACGGCGGTCATAAACCGTTTCATGACCGAGCATTTTCTGGTTAATGTCATGGTGTGGACCATGCCAGAAGAGAATTCTTTTGGGGAGTTTAAACACAGGTGTAACAGATGTACAAGGATCTGTGTAAATCTTGCTTTATTCTTTGGTGTCTGCCCGTCTTTTTTCTGGAGTATTTGAGAATCCTAATCTCGGTAAAGTAGGAGAAATATTTATTACATTGTCATACAGAAAGAGTCTCTAACTGTCGGATGAATGATATGACAATACTCTATTTTATCTATTTCCATCATTTTTCAGAATTCTCAACATATTATTATCTATCATGACGCAATTGAATGATTTTCTCCGTCTGAATATCCTCTTTGAATCTCTCGATGATGATGCTTATAAGGAGATCAGGAATTCCCTCTCCGAACGCCGTTTTCCGGCAGGGGAAGTAATTCTGGAAGAGAACACTGAAGGTCAGGAGTTGTATCTCATCGCCGAGGGTCGCGTTAAGATTATCAAACATACAAAAACCGGTGATGAGAAACTGCTTGCACTTCTCCATGCGGGGGATTTCTTCGGAGAGCTGGAACTGATCGATGGCAGACTCCGTTCAGCACGTGTCATCGCTGCAGAGAATTGCATACTGTTCGTACTTGGCAAAGAGGCATTTCTGCACCTCCTCAACCGGAGCCACCCTTTCGCACTCCGGGTAATGCAGGTTCTCAGTCTGCGATTGAGAGCCGCAAATAATCATTTCATCAGCGAGCTGGAAAAGCACACACAACAAACTCACAAAGAGTTCCGGAATATGGAACAGCTCATAGAAGCGACGAAGATTGTCAATTCAACTCTTGAGCTCGATAAACTTTTAAAAGTGATCCTCGATACGGCGCTGAAAATTGTTGACGGCGATCGCGGTACATTATATCTCCTCGATAAATCGAAGCAGGAACTCTGGTCGAAAATCTTCATCGGGACTGAGCGGGTGACAATCCGACTTCCCCTCGGTAAAGGAATTGCAGGGTACGTTGCCGCAACCGGGGAAACTATCAACATCCAGGATGCTTATCTTGACCTTCGGTTCAATCCGGAGGTTGATCGAAAAACGGGTTATCGCACAAAAACTATCCTCTGCATACCGCTCCGGAATAAGGAAAATGAGATCGTTGGCGTCCTTCAGCTCCTTAACAAACACAGCGGATTCTTTACGCGGGATGACGAAAATTTTATACGCGCACTCTCAATTCATGCCGCGATTGCGATAGAGAATGCACGTCTCTACGAAGCCGAGAGGGAGTACCAGCAGGTGCGCGAAGAGATCCGGCTCGCGGCAAAGATCCAACACGAGCTCCTACCTAAGGTGACACCCCGTGTATCGGGTTACGACATCGCAGGCAAATACGTTCCTGCAAAGATGGTTGGCGGTGACTACTTCGACTTCATTCAGATTAGCCCGTCCAAACTAGTTGTCTGTCTGGGAGACGTTTCAGGTAAAGGTCTCCCCGCGTCGCTTCTAATGGCGAATGTGCAGGCAACCCTGCGCGGGCAATCGCTCGCCGTCTCCTCCCCCAAAACCTGCATTACAAACGCAAACAAACTCCTCTTCCACAGCACCGCATCGGATAAGTTTGTAACGTTATTCTACGGTACACTTGATACGGACGAACATCTGCTTCTCTATTGTAATGCAGGGCATGACAATCCGGTCCTCCTCAACAGTCGGAAACAAATCAGGAGGTTGAAGAGTGGCGGTGTTGTCCTGGGTATTATGGAAGATTTTCTGTACAAAGAAGAGGCGGTCCGAATTCAACCTGGGGACCTCCTGGTAATTTACTCCGACGGCATTGTCGAGGCGATGAACCGTAAGGGGGATATGTTCGGTGAAGAGCGTCTGATCACCATGTTACAGAAGCATCGTAAAGATACCGCGCCGCAGATCATCGATAGTGTGTTCAACGGGGTGGTCGACTACATCCGCGGTGCAGAGCAGTCGGATGACATGACGATGGTTGTTGTTAAACGTGATGCGTAGGGGATGTAGAATTCCGATGTTGGGTGAAGAGTTCGACTTGTTCGGGTTGATTCTGTATCCGCCATCCTCATTAACACCTCGCTTCAGCGAAGTAATCTTACCCCAATATTTTGGACAAAGAGAAAAGATAGTATATTTATAAAGGAAGGAGTCCAAAATGGAAGAGAGAAAACACAGAAGGCAATACGACAAAGAGTTTAAACGAGAAGCAGTCCGGTTAGTGGTGGAGGGTAACCGACGGGCATCAGAGGTAGCGCGGGATCTGGGGATAGAGGCAAATATGCTTC
>CAYGXH010000218.1:0-5624 GCA_964353675.1 uncultured Chlorobiaceae bacterium | reverse complement strand
ACATCAGTCGGGCAGGTCACTCCTTAGTGATTGCGCCATGCCGGGCGCACCTACGGAAAAAGCCGATTCTGAATTGGATCGGCTTATTTTTTTTATGATCCTGAGTTGAACTTACAAATTTTTACTATCGGAATGTTACGATACAGCTCCCTATTCTTTTACGGTAGGCTCTGAAACGATACATTTTAATAGCATGCGGCGCACGGATGAGCATGCGCCGCTCATTGCTGGTTTTATTTTACTTGGGCGGTTTATCGTGCCCCACACATTTCTCCTTGCATTCTACCGAACATTTATCATGCTGACACTTGCCGGCGTCATGACCCTTGCAATCATTTTTTGCATGTTTTTCTAAGCATGTAGCTGATCCTTTTTCATTTGTGCATTTAGTAGAATCGTGTCCAGTGCAAACACCCTGAGCATGTTTATCCTGACAAGATTTCTGCGTTTGTACCTGAGGATTTTTAGGAGTCTCCTTCTTCACCGATTTCTCATCTCCGGCATATAATAATACTGATAACAGCAGAATTGCTATTACCATCGTCACTACCGCTACAATGACTCGCTTCATTTTACTTTATCTCCTTTGATTGGTTATTTGATTGTTGTTGACATTGATTATGCGTCAAACTATCTACTTCATAACATAATTTTCCGAGAACCAGTGAAATATATCCTCCCCGTTGTTCTGGGGTTAGAATATTTTTCTCATTTATAAGACGACTTACAGCATCTCTCTGAATGAGAGCCTGAAGGGAATCGATTTCATGTAAAATATATTCGATTTGAGTAGTATCGGATTTATCTTTCAGTAGTTCCGTTACTAATTTGCTTCTTTTTCCCTTAATCTGACGAGACAACGATTCGATCTTAGTACGATAAATATTTTCTGATGAGTCAAGGTTCAGAACCTGTTCGTCTGATATATTGAGATGACGTTTCATATAACAACCATGGCTAACTGTATCATTCGATGAAACGTTCTTACTCTCAAGACCCCATCGGTTATACATTAATGTACCAAGCGCTGAAAGATTAATTACAGCGATAAGTACAAGACCGAACACAAACCATTTCTTTTTCATCGTTCTACCTCATTTTCTCCATCATTCGACGCGAGAGCGAATGCCTTACCGATAGATTCCGTAGGAATAGGTTCGAAGAAATCTAAATTGTATATGTTCCAAAAATATTCTCCGGGAGCGTTTTTCAGGTCATAGTTTTTCACGTCATTTGAAACATTACCAATATAGCTGCCGACAAAGATCGCAGCGAGCACAAGCGCTGCCATTATAGATAAGCGCGCTGCGGGAACAAGTTTATCAATTAAAAGATAGGGAGCCTCCTCATTGAGTTCATTTAACCGGGCTTCGAGTTTTGTCCATAGATAGTCCGACGGGGTGATTATTTCAAGGGCATTTTCATTCTTCCAGATTGCTGATAATGCCTTAATCTCTTTCTGGCATGATTGGCATTCGAAAAGATGTTCCTTCACAATCGCTGTTTCACGCTCTGGCAAATTTCCATCGAGATAAAGTATTAATTTATTCTGTATAGTCTTATGAATCATCCAATTTTACCTTTCATACATTAGACATGCCTTTCCGAAAAAACTTGCGGTCATAAATCCTTCAAATGCGGACGTAATTTGCGGTAAAGATTTTGTTTTGCCCGAAAAATACGTGATTCGACTGAAGCAATGGAACATTGCATCACATTGGCGATTTCTTGATAGGTAAGTCCTTCATAACGGTGGAGAATAATTGCGATCCGTTGTTGCCGCGGAAGCGAGTTTATGCTATTTTGGATTATTAATTCGGTCTCTTTTTGCTCGAGAATAACGTCTGGTCGATTATTTGCATGATCTTGGCAAAATGGATTTTGTTCAGTTTCTGAATTTGAGATAAAATCGAGAGAAAGCCACCTCTGCCGCTTTTTCTTTGATTGATGACTCAGGCAATGGTTAATAGTAATCCTGTAAAGCCATGTGGATAGTTTTGAGTCCGATCTGAAGCGACTGATTGATTTGTATGCATTTACGAACACTTCCTGTGTTATATCTTCCCCCTCCTGGCGATTGCCTGTCATTCTGTAACAGATATTGAACACCATCTGATGATACGCCTCGAAAAGATCACGGAAGGCCGATGGACTAGCGGACCTGATTTTTTGCAGTAATTCTTGTTCCTGCACGATACGATTAATATTTAATGGATTGCGTGCTATATTAACAATTAGACACACAAAGATCAAAAAACTTGCGGAAATATAAGAAATTTAATCATCAGAAAATGGTATAGAAACAAGTACCGAGGTAGGATATCCGAAATTCGATGTCCAAAGTAAGAGGAGTTGAAGCGCGACCTTCTTCAACGAAAAATTTTTATTCAATACGGCATTTTCAAACACTATTCCTAATCCTGTGAGTACGTGCAAGATTCTGTCCCCGCTTTTATGTTAAAAAGTAAGCTCCACTTGAATTAAAATTATTACTACACTTGTTACTCTCCTTCTAATTTTTACTCACTCCAAAAGCAATTATATGATTCATCATGCTTTTATTAGCAGACATATCCAATTAAATTCAGGATAGCTGCATTACCTTTGCCAAATTAATTTAATGTGGGGACGCAGTCTACACAATTAGCAGACAGTCCCACCTTAGTAGGACGCTGCACCGGGGGCCTAGCGTTACCCACGCGATCTTATATGATCTCAACTGCCTTCGGATATAAATCATCTATTATGAAACAACCGCTGGCACATATGGCTCTTGACCTATTAATACATATCTTATTCTATTCAACAACTTCCTTGCTATACGAACTATTGCCTGATTCCTTGGCATTCGTTTGCACAACTGGTTAAATGACATGATCATTGCAGGATTTTTCTTATCACTACATCTTAACCAATAAATTGGAGTCTTGTTCTCTTTAAACATAAGGTCTACTAAAACAAAATCCCTCGGGTTCATCCAGGGGGATTTTGTTTTATGAGCCATCGGGCAGAGGTGTCATAGGTTGAGTCACGACGATGGTTCGATCCCCGCCAAAATGATTGGCGGGTAAACTTCGATAAACTCGGGAGGAACTCCGCTCACCATGACGGTGGGACGAAATCCCGATGCGGAGCAAAAAGCATAGACGCGATGATAATAATAAAGGTCTATCTAAAGAAGTTAACCAAATACTCTAGCGTATCAACACAAACTTACCGATCTGGTTACCCAAATCTGATTCCACCGAAAAAACATATACTCCGCTGGCGAGCGCGCGGTTGCTCTCGCTCAATAAATCCCACGAGGTCTCTCCACGCTCTTCTGTATAATCTCCCATCCATTTATTCCCCTGACGATAACCATTCGACCTGGTATTAGATATCGTCGTTATCAAATCTCCAGCCATCGTGAAAATTCTTACTGTCCATTCCCCCTTCGGTAAATGAATAAATTTCACCAGCCGCTTGCTCTCATCCCAGAACTTTCCCATGCCCTCCCATCCACCATTCTCATATGTGTATTCCTGATCCACACGATAAGGATTCGGAACTACAAGCACCTTTCCCAGCGTCTCCGACGTTGAAAACGGGAGATCTACCCTCACCCAGTTCTCCCTTATCGATGATTCGCTGTTCTCAGAGTAAAGCGTATCCAGTCTTAGCGATCCATCCGGTTGAGGTACGGTCAGAATTGTAATGTCCGGCAATCCGAATGATGTTACTGCATACCAATATCGTTTCCCGCGTACAAGATTTGAATCTATAAAAACCGAATCGAGGTTATTCAGCGACCACTCTGTTGCCGTGTCTGGTATCGAGTATTCTCTCAATAACACGAAGCTGCTCAACTGCGGGTCTGTACCTACCTCCTCGCTCCTGTATAACCGGAATCCTGAAAAAATTCTTCCTCCCGGCAATTTCCCCAATGAATCGCATTTATGTCCGCCGCACTCCCCTACCCCTCCGCCGCATGGCGGGTTTCTCCGGCGCCAGTGATCATCAGGATATGCCCCGGCAAGTTTGCTCGAATCGTCCCATATATCAAACGGAGATGACATCCCTCCCGCCGCACTTTCATGAGGATGCCACTTCAGGCTCACACGCTTAAATCCTATATCCACATCCAACTTCGGAGATGCAGGTATGATGGGCGTTACATACCCCCGGCCGTATAACTTTATCGCTTTCTCAGCATTCTCTTTAAGGCTGTTTGTCCCTTCAAAAACTCCATATCCTGATACAAGCGCGACAGATATCTTTAACGTATCACCCGGCTTGAACTCTTCAAACGGTCCGAAAGAAAAGAAAAATCTCGTCTCATCAAGAGCGTTCGGATCCTGATTCGGAGCGATAGGCTGACCCGGGAACGCGCTGCCATCCATCCATGTGTAAATCGCGGAATCCTGAGTCCCCGGATCTGGTCTGGTAGTCCAATTGGACCACTGAAAAATAAAATCAAGCTCATCGAGCGGTTTTGGCGCGGCAAGAACTGTTATCCCCACGGGGGTGGATCCCCGGTCAATGGGATTATGTATATAGGCGGTTCTGAGCGACTCTATATATGCTGAATAATTACGCAAATAACAATCAGGTACGTTCACAGGTCCCACGTCCATATCGGCGAAGAAACCGACATATACATCCGTGATCGTTTTCCTCCCCTGATTTATGAACCAGTAATCAAACGGCAGAACTCCCTCATAATATTTACCGTCCCAGGCGTAGGATTTCTGAATAACCTCGACCCACATCGGGATATGTCCTTCCCAGACAGGTCTTTCAAATGTATCGATCGCCGAACAGTAAAGATCATTCTCTGAAATCGCGGCATAATCTTCATCTACATGAGGTTCTCCGTGATCAGGCATGCCGTTCTTTTCCAGGTAAAGATCCCGGCTGTTCTTAAATCTGCGGCTCCCGTCTGCCAGCAGATGACATTTATCCCTGACGCCGGGATCATAGTTATCTTCGGCAGGATCAGGATTTGCAACGGGATCGTACGGCTTTCCGTCACAGCTTACCTCGTAGGGATCAGCCAACCCGTCGGCGCCAACATCATCGGTTGCAGGATTCCAGTCACCGTCGTTATCGGTCCCGTCGAGCTCATCCTCGTCGATCTTCCCATCGTTGTCATCATCGCAGTTCCTTTTATTCGGCACTCCAATCGTATCCCGTATTGATGTCCGCCAGAAAACTTCACGCGGCAGATGTTTGTATTCCGGCATGAACTCTTTTCTTGCGTCCTGACCGTTGTATCCTTCATCGACGTGTATAATGCCGTCTATTTTACCGCCGATACGCGGACCTGCGCCGTATAAATGCTCAACTCCCGAACCTGCAGGGTACTCCATGCCGAAATGTGGCTCAACAGGGATCATACTACCATTGGCAGCATCCCATGCCTCAAGTCCCATCGTCATTTGGTTGCTCAGCCAGATGCGCATATTGAAGCCCTGAACCGCGCGCTGTGCAAAATTTACGGTGACCTTATTAACCTTTTTGTCTTTTTGTGTGTGTGTACCTCCAATCGAATTACCAAAATAAATAAAAACGGAAATGAATATTATAAGTACCCGCTTCATATTAAAAATGTACATCTTAAACACCCTTTTGATACTTTATTT
>CAYGXH010000217.1:0-5638 GCA_964353675.1 uncultured Chlorobiaceae bacterium | reverse complement strand
AATAATCCCATGGGGCCTGATGGAAGGATTAACTTCGCCGGGGATGAATGTAACATCGTTGCTCGGCAAACCCTCGCCGCTGCTGTTGAAAGCCGTTACGTAGTAGCGATACACATAACCCGGAGGAATCCACGGATCTATAAAATGGTTCGCATTAAGCTGAGCTATGCGTATAAATGGAAGCGTGTCCATAGCTTTATAGACACGATATCCAAATGCTTCTGTTACCGCATCCCACTGGAGCTTGGCTCCGCTCACCGTCTGCTCAACGGTCAGGTTTGCCGGCGCAGGCGGAACATCTTGCCCAACAACCGGCGGGACGAGCAAAAGTAACAGAAGAAAAGAGAAAAGCGTGATACGTTTAAACATTGTACCCTCCAAAGGTAATATATTTATATGGAAGTACGGGCCTTGTGCGGAAACTTTTCATATGATAATAACTTATCGTGCAGTTTTTGGTTCTCTGAGTTCATTTACTTTGACGGTAACCAACGACCGTTGATCGGGCGTAAGTTCTTCCTTCCCGATGCGTATGTATTCCTCCAGCGCTTCGAGGCGGAGGTTCATTTTTTCAAGAGCGTTGGCCGCCCTTAATCTCGCTTCTATAGCCGTTGGCAGAGTTGGATATTGTCTTGTCACTCCTTTTGTGCGCAGAACGCATGTACCATAGTAACCATGTTCATAGAGGACCTTCGTGCCATTCAATTGCTTCAAACCTGTTTCGCCCGAAATATCTGCTCCGGCAGATTTGCTCTCCTTGTTTGCGCCGTGGACCGTAGTCATTCGCGGAATATCGGGCTGATTATTATTTTCCCTTTGCGGGACCGAGCGCACGGTTTCCATCGCTAGGCTCAGCAGAACCTCTTCCTGTGATAGTACGCGGAGATCGGATATTTCGATCATTACATTTTCCGGAAGAATGAGTTTTCGTGATCCGTCGACAAGGAGAACGACAGACGATTGTTTTTCCAGATCAATGGAATCTTCCGGTTTCAGGACATCACCAACGGCAACAGTGTTCCACTTTTCGTCAACTCCATGGCGAAAGGAAGCGGTTCCGTTCATCGCTATAACTTTTACATCTCCCGCGAGAACACCGGACACTACAGTAATAATGAGTATGATATTGAATATTATTTTCTTCATGGTCAAATTCCTCAGATTTTACAAAGTCCCCAGTACATCAATAATTTTTATCCAGCCCTTTATAATTCCCAATCCAATTTCTGCGTCACGGTAAAACTGTTCTGCTCCGACATTCCATGCCTCCGTAAAACCGCTTTTCAGCAACGTAGCCTCGACCGGAATCCAAACCGTCTCTACATTTTTTTCGGCTCGTCTGATGAGGTAGCGCTTTGTATTAACACTGACGATCTGCGCACGGTCGGCGGGTATCCCCGTATCAAATATCAAATAGATATGCGCATCACCCGTCGTATCCTGCGGCAGAACATCCACAAACGCCGCTGAAATGCCGACGCTCATGAGGAGGGATGCATAGCATACGGTTATGTCGTCGCAATCACCGCTGTGCATCGCGAGTGTTTCTGAGGGGTACTGTACGAAATCTCTGCTCAGTTTAGGATCATTTACGTACCTGACTGTCCGGGTCAGGGCTTCAAAAATGGTGCGCGCTTTCTCGAAGTTTATCAGCTCAGACTGGATGGTATCGAATCGGTTTTTATCATCGTGGAGCGTATTTCTTGAAAATTCCAGAACATCTCTGTCTCCGGGTTTTACAAAATAGTGCAGTGACTCAACATCCCCGTTCCAGTCGTTTCTGCCGCGAACGAGAACTTTTGTTTGATACCTGTCATCGTATTCCGCTGCGATTTCAGCTTTTACGAATACCGTTCCCTCATAGACAGACAGACTTTTTACCGAATCGATGCCCGAGTTAAATACGGCGTGAAACGGAATTTCTACAACTTCATCCGGTCCGATCACATACGGCGCAGTTTCCGTTGGTGTGTTCATTACCCCGGGAATGTAGAAGCTCACCTTTGCAGTAATGTTTTTTCCTGCATCGTTCCGAATGCGCGCACGACCAACTGGTGTAAATGCGTACACTTGTGATGAAGCGGGATATATCTCGTTCATCATTCCAACATGCTCAATCACCGCAAGAGCCGTTCGTTCTTTGCCGACGAACGCCTTTAACGAAACGACAAACCTATTTGATGTGAAGGGTGTATAGTCCAGATCCATGAACGAAGTTGTCGAGAAGGTAGCACGAGTGATATACCCCTCTCTGTTCGTTCCGGATGGAAACCACAGATAACTGATATCGGCAGAAAAGCGTTCGATTGAAATCCCGCTCCCCAGCGCAACTGCCTCGATCCCAACGGGTGCAGAGAGAGAAGAGTATAGACCGCTTCTTACATAAATGTTTTCAGTCGGCATCCATTCGGCCCCCAGTCTGGTATTACTCTCAGTATCTCCCTCAATGCCGATCAGAAGGTTATCTCTCGCCTGAAGTGCGGCGCCAACCCGTGCAATCCTCTGCAAGCGGAGTCTGAAAACATCAAGATCAACGGGAAGAGTTCCTATCTTTCCACGGATGAGATTTTTTACTACTCCGCCTACCTTCCAGCGCTCATCAATTGAATACAGCGCACCCAGATCAACCGACCATATTGAAATACCATTTTCCTCTGTGCGTGAACTTATTGCATTCGTTGAATCGATGTAGTACTTCGCATCTGCAACATCGCTTTCAAACAGACGGACCGCTGTACCGAGAGAGAAGGATGGAACCGGACGAAAAGAATAAGCCGCACTGATAATCTGCCGGTATGATATCTCGCGATCGTACTTTGCAGTTACAGTATTCCCGGCTGAATCAAGAATCGTGAGTAGGGAAGGAACCGCGAAATTAAGCTCTTTTCCCGGAGTGTATGCTAATGCAAACGAGTGATTATAAGATATCTTTTTGGTCGCTGAAAGCGATAACAACGTAAATCCTTTGCTCTGCGATGAGAGGTAGCTGGCAATATCGACTTCCATATCAGGCACATCTCCGAGAGATGCCGGGTTCCAATCGATGGCGCTTCCATCACGAGTCATCGCCGTAGCCGCAGCAATACCGATGCCGCGTGCCGACGACAGATGCTGTGCAGATAATATGGAACTGCCGAGTAACATGGCCAGTAGGAATTTTAGAAGTTTCTCACCCATTAAGCGCTTATCTATGGTCCGACATTCAGAAGTACATTATGAATTGATGCTGAATGAATCAGGACATCGTCTGAATACCCGGAAATAGTCGTTATGCTCCGCCGCTCAGATGTAAAGGTAAAGAGAAAGCGCTGATACTTGTTCATCGGCAGCATCTCCAGTACTTTTGCAGGGATCTGTACTTCACCATTCATATTTCTGATGCGGAGGTGTAAAACTGGTACCCATGCCCGTTGAGGTTGTTCACCTTCACGGTTTATAAAAAGGTGGACGTATTCATTCGTGCATCTCCAACGAAATGAGAGCGGGGCATCAGTAGGAACAAAGGGCGGATTTATATCAAGTACCCGCATTTCAGGCGCTGACGGGACTATGGTGTTGAACGGACCTATACCTACATTTCCGAATCCGCTCCAACGGAACTGATTTCCCGGTTCCGCTGAATACTGTTTCCGTAATCGATACTGATAACCGACCGCTGAGTCACCAAGGGAACCCAGACGTAATTTACGCTGTAACCTCGGTATCGTGTCGTTCTCGAGCATGAGAGTGCCGATATCGAAAGAGGCGTAGCCGATTATATGTCCGTTCCACTCAACCGGCTTTGTTTTGTCCAGAAAGATTGCCTCTGCCTGCATAAAGCTGTCGGACCGAGACTGCAGACTATAGTAAACATGTGAAAAATACATCTTCCCGAAATACCGCGTATTAAGAAGTCCGGAGGTATCCACACCGGATGAAGCAAAAAGCGAGTCTGCAACATTTCCGGTGGCGATTATTTCGATAAATCTTGAATCACCCTGCTCATCCGCCAGTTCTATGGGGCCTGATTTCTGGCACCCGGAGAAGATTAAAAATATTCCGATTATGACCGACACAGTTTTCATTATTTCTGCCTTCATAAATGTATGATACGATAATTTTCTATTACTTTCACACTTTTCCGTATCACGGCTTTTTCACAACGATATAGGGTATTCCCATAAACATATTCATGTAGGGCGCCTGATCATCGTGTAGTGAATTATATGACATGACATCTGCGATTACATTGTATCGTCCGATGTTAGCCGTGGTTGGTATTCTTACCATAAAACGATTCTCGTATTCACGTTCGTACATGTTGCCGCTGAAAGTGCTGTCGACTATGCCCATCCGATTGCGGAAGCGATAATTAAACCGGTGATCACAGCTGTGTCGGATAACCGCAGATTCGCGGAGTTGATTTGTACTTCTCACGCGTACACGTACCATCATTGAGTCTCCAGCTGCCAGAACAGGAATACCGTCATTCCACCTGCCTAACCTGAACCAGTGCATAAGAGGATCCGTAACTTCTATTGTATCGTACGGTGTATACATTTCCAGCCTGACAATTTCATAATCCGTAGTGTCTGTTTCTCCGTATACCGGTGTGATGGCAAAAGGTATCCAGTTTAATCGCGGATCTCTTGTCCGAGCAATACGTTCAAACCGAATTCGTCTGTGTACTTCGGTCTGGAATTGTTTTACTATCATGGTAGGGTTAACAGATGTGTCGTACATAGCTGAAATCACAATGCGGCCATTAATTGAACGCGTGAGATCTGCAACGGCAACCGTATCACCAATTATTGTGACATTGATCTGCCGGTTTACGTTGTCCACAATCCTTCCCCAACGGAGCGGATCAATGGGCACTGCCAGCTTCGGGAAAGCGCTGTATTCCCAATCCTTTGCCTCACCGTCGTTAATCGACGCTTCGTCCGATGCCGAATAATCTGCTACAGAATCGATCGTAGCGACCTGCATCTGAATCGCTTCCTCATCACTCAATACCACGGGCGTTGTGCTCTCCTCCGAGCATCCACCGATAATGAAAATCATCCCTGTTACGAAAAGAACGGAAAATATCTTCATTTATATACCTTTTAACTATTAATATTTTTATAACTTCATCCCGCCGCTCATTTCCAAGCCCGCACGTTTATTATTCTGAGCGGCAGGATGATTACCCGGTATTACATCAAATGCAATGCCAAGGTATTATCAGGGGAAAGTTGCGAAATTTTAAGCTTTTGCAACTCTTTCGATTTGTTTTTCAATCCGGTGCGCGGGAAAAATACCCGAGAAATGCGGGAATATATATTCCCCTGCATTTTCAAGAAACTTGAACGCTATACGCTTAGTTTGCGTTCGTAAGCTGCGGTGATGATTTGATCAAGGTATGTGTGATAACGCTGAGGCAGATTTTTATATTTCGGTTTGGAACGTGAGAGTACCTCCTCCATAGGAACCGATTGATCAACCAATTCTGCGGCATTCAATAAATATTCTCTCAGTTTACGTTCAACTTTTTCGTTTATAATTGAATCAGTTTCCTCGGTAATTTTTTCCACTGCGGTATGGACATTCATGTCTGATTCGGTTATTATTTTAAAACAGTAACCGCGGAAATACTCTGCAACCGTACCTCGGTTCA
>CAYGXH010000216.1:0-5678 GCA_964353675.1 uncultured Chlorobiaceae bacterium | reverse complement strand
CCTCATAGTCCTGTAATATATGGGCACAATCCCCTGATTTGATAACGCTCTGAATTGTTTTCATGGTTATTGTACCATCACGATCCTTATCTCTAAATTTGAGTGATCCAAATTATTATTTTTCGTTCTTTCCGTCCATTTATATATATCGATTCGATATCAGAGACGTTTTATCTCATCCATCTATACAAAATTTTGTGGTGGAATGCCATTAAAACGGAAATGAATAAAGCGTTGAAATCTTTCGCAGAACTTGCAATCCAATTTTATAAGAGAATATACAAAAATTTCATTTTAAATACCTTTATCTGCATTTACAATTCTTCCGCTTGCAATATCCGTTGGATTATCCCACTCTGCTTCAAATCCCTGTTTTATTCTTAATAAAACATCGTACCTATTTCTTCCGTCTTCTAACTCGTACATATTCGCGGTATGATTTGCCAAGTCGACAAGAAACATTCCCCATACAAATGGATCATCCCATATTTTGGATATAAAGGAGACATATTGTTTACCATGTGCTGCCCAAATACGTGCAAGTTCTTGTGCGTTTTTATCGGAAAAAACTTCGGGCGGGATCAATAGTTCGTGTTTGTGCATATAAATACCTCCCTTTAAATTGATGAGCAGTTGTTGATAAGGTGAAAATGACTACATGTGAGATTGAATTCACCTCCTACTAGTTGTGGAGGATTCCTATTAAATTAACCTCCCGGTCGTAATCGATGGTACAAAAAATTTTCGGATTTGTCAAGGTTTCCTGAATAATTTTTCGTCAATGTGTACAGTTAACCGCAATTATGCCACTATATATGTTATCAAACAATTTTGGCATTTTTTAAATAATTCATATATCATGATATAATAGTTAACCCACGCGCATCATCATAACATCAGAAAATACCTTCATTCCCGCCTGTCAATATCCCTATTGCATTAATCACTTCACCCTTGATTATTAGGGCATTTTTTAATAAGTTTGGGCATTAAGAGCTATGTGACGTGACCGAAAAGAAACACTATGTAATTGGAATTGACGGCGGCGGGACGAAATCTACGGCCCTCTTGGTCGGTATGGATGGTGCCGTGCTTACAGAATGTACCGGGGGTCCGACACAAATTCAGATTGTTGGTATAAAACAGGCTTCTGTAGCCCTTTTTGACCTAATAAAAGAATGCTGCCATAAAAACGGCAGCAAACCGGATTCCCTTGAGAGCGTCACAATGGGCGTTGCAGGAGCCGGGAGAATGTCAGACCGGGCTGATCTGGCAAACGCAATTCTTTCCCTGGGTCTCAAAAGAAAATTTCCGATTAAAAATTTGCGCGTCGAGACAGATGCTCAGATTGCCCTCGAAGCGTCATTTGCTGGCGGTCCGGGAATATGCATCATTGCCGGGACAGGATCGATCGCTCTCTATCGTACCGAGGATGGTAAAGTGCTTCGGACCGGCGGGTGGGGTAGAATATTCGGCGATGAGGGGAGCGGTTATATTATCGCCCGCGATGCGCTGAATGCTATCATGCGTCAGTACGATAAAAGAGGCGAGAAAACGGATCTTACAAAGAAAGCCCTTGCTCACTTCAACGTACCATCCCCCGATGAATTGATAGTCAAGGTATACCAGGATCACGCGGATATCGCAACGTTCGTCCCCAGGGTGTTCGAAGCGGCATCAGAATTCGACCGAGTTGCCCATTCAGTTCTCGTAAAAAATGCGAACGAATTGGTAGAGCTGGTCCGCATTCTGATTATGCAGTCACGCCCGAAAATAAAGCTCCCCGTCGCTCTTCGAGGCGGACTTCTCGAAACGGATACGATATATTCAAAAATGGTGAAAGAAAAAATCATCAGTTCACTTCCGAATCTTGTTGTCCAGAAACCAAAATTCCCGAACGCTTTTGGCGCCGCAATAATGGGATTGAATGCGTTTAGATAAACGCTGTATATCATACATTTTCCTCGCTTTACTCTCTATGGTACTTGCGTCGATGGAAGGGTGCGCCCCGAGTAAGGTACCTGTTATGGCAGAGGTGTCTCCTGCCCCGTTTGATTCTACAGATGTATCAGAAATCATGAATGCCTCAACCGACTGGGTTGAAGATCAGCTTGAGGAAATGTCGCTCGATGAAAAAATTGCGCAGATGATATTTGCACGTGCAAACGGCTACTATGTGAGCGCGGAAAGCTACCAATTTCATCTCTTAGAATTTCTCGTTGGTCAATTAAAAATAGGAGGATTGGTTTTTTTTCAGGGGGATATCCATACCACAGCTGTTATGATTAACCAGCTGCAGCGATTGTCCCGTACTCCATTGTTGATCGCATCAGATTTAGAGTGGGGAACCGCCATGCGCCTTCGTAGGGGAACCAGGTTCCCGGAAGCAATGGCACTCGGTGCAACACGCGATACAATCCTCGCCTTCCGCATGGGGAAAACGATCGGTGCTGAAGCACGTGCAGTCGGTATTCACCAGGTATACGCACCGGTTGCCGATGTTAATACTAATCCCGACAATCCCGTCATCAATACACGCTCATTTGGTGAAAATCCTCAGCTCGTGGCTGATATGGCATCTGCTTTATCAAGAGGATTGGAGTCCGCTAATGCGATTGCCACAGCAAAACATTTTCCCGGTCATGGCGATACGCAGATCGATTCCCATATCGGCTTACCTTCATTAAATGTGTCCCGGACAAGGTTAGATAGTATAGAATTGCGGCCCTTCCGCCGACTGATTTCGGATGGAGTGTTATCTGTCATGGTTGCACATATCGATGTCCCGGAACTCTCCGGCACGAGAGGAGTATCTGCATCTGTTTCTCCAAAAGTAACAAACGACTTTCTCAGAGATACGCTCGGATTTCAGGGGATTATCGTAACCGATGCCATGGAGATGGGAGCGGTAACGAGCGGTGTTAACAAGGAGCCGACGGTTGCGGCGGTCGAAGCAGGCGCCGACATCATAGTTCTGCCCCCCGGTGAGCAAGCCGCTGTTTTAGCATTGAAGCAGGCGGTTCTGCGCGGTCAGATTTCAGAGGAAAGAATCAATCAATCCGTCAGGCGGATCCTTCACCTGAAACATTGGACAGGGCTTGATGAGAATCGGTTCGTGGATGTCGAAAAAATATCTGATGTCGTAGAAATTCCGGAACATCTCGAGCTAGCAAAAGATATTGCCCGTAAATCAATCACGGTGTTAAAAAATGAAAATATACTCCCACTGGGCGGTAACGGAGAACGGAATATACTTACCGTTATTGTAAGTGATGCTGAAGATTACCGGACCGAAATTCACCGTCCCGGATTATCTGCAACATCAGAGCGCGTTGGCGATTATTTCAGCAGTAGGATCAGGCAAGCGGCATTAAACGCAGTTACAACGCGGATCGATCCATCGACAAATGCAATGGCAATCGATTCGATAGTAAATCTTGCTAAGCAGGCGGAAATAGTTCTCATTCCGGTTTTTTCAAAAGGCCGGTCAGGTTCCGGGAAATTTGGACTGCCGGATACGATCGTTTCTACCATAACCAGAATTCTCGCAGAAAATAAATCTACAGTTCTTATCGCGATGGGCAGTCCTTATATATTGAGTTCATTTCCCGATGCGAAGGCATACGTCTGTTCATACTCTGATGCCGAGTGTGCAACGGAAGCTACGGTCGAGGTTATATGTGGAATAAAACCTGCAAGCGGCCGACTTCCGGTTACGATTCCCGGATTATTCCCGTACGGCAGCGGTACCACTATCCCGGTGATTACTCTGCGATCTGATAAGCCAGAAAGTGTCGGATTTAATGCTGAAAAACTAAGTAGTCTCGACACTATTATGTATATGGCAATAAACGATTCCGCATTCCCGGGTGCACAATTGCTCGTAACCAAAGACGGTAGGATTGTCTACGATAAGTGTTTCGGATCGCTTGAGTACACTCCGGAGAGTCCTCTGGTGGACAAAGAAACGATGTTCGATCTTGCATCGCTGACGAAAGTCGTAGTAACGACAGCGGCGATCATGAAATTATATGACGAAAAGTTACTCCTCCTTGATGATACAGTGACTAAATACATCCCTGAATTTGGAAATCATGGTAAAGAAAAAATCACCCTGAGGAACCTGCTGTTGCACAACAGCGGCCTGCCGGCGTATAAACAATTCTACCTTACATGTACATCACCGCAGGAAATTCTCGATTCTGTATGTCAGACAGCAATAGTCTATCCCACCGGAGATTCGATACTATACAGCGATTTGGGATTTATCATGCTGGGGAAAGTTGTTGAAAAGACTACCGGTATTACACTTGATCGATACATAGATTCAGTCTTCTACAAACCTCTCTACATGTTTCGTAGCATGTTCAATCCGCCGTTCTCGTTTAGTGATAACATTGCGCCAACGGAATGGGATTCAGTTTTTCGCATGAGGTTAATACAAGGAATAGTTCATGATGAGAATGCATACCTCCTCGGCGGTGTGTCGGGGCATGCCGGATTGTTTTCAACAGCATCCGATCTCGCGATTTTTATGCAAATGATCTTGAACGGCGGCACTTACGGCGGCAAAAGATACCTGAATTCCGAAACGATCCGGTTGTTCACTACAGGTACCGATACTGAGGGTAAACGTGCGCTTGGATGGGATATTAAGACGATGAATGGCTACAGCTCAGCGGGGAGTCTTTTCGGTCCGTCATCGTTTGGACATACAGGTTTTAGCGGTACATCTATATGGGTTGAGCCGGAAAAGAAAATTTTTGTTATATTACTGACCAACCGTGTCCATCCGACACGTAATAACCACAAAATCATGCAAATTCGCCCGAAAGTGCATGATGCGGTTATAAATTCTCTCGAAAACTAACTGGATTCTCTTTAAAATAACCGATCGCAGGACAGGTAGAAGTAGATTGTCTCAATCTGATAGCTACCTGCATGCCTGTGTGGATCCGCATAAGTTATAACAATTCTGCAACGAGGAATAGTGTATGAAAATACCAAAATTCAGGAATGAGGTCTATACTGACTGGTCGAAACCGGCTAATCGAAAAAAGCAGGAGGAGGCCCTGAGAAAACTCGAATCTCAATCGGGGAAGGAGTATCCCCATATCATCGGCGGCGAACGTGAATTATCTGCAGCTAAATTCAACTCAGTTAATCCATCGAATCCATCACACATCATGGGGATTTTCCAACGGGGAACTGCCGAGAATGCTCTCCGTGCTCTCGATGTTGCTTTGAAAACATTCGAGGAATGGCGGTGGATTCCTTATATCAGACGGGCTCAGTTTCTCCTGAGAGCTGCCGGGATTATGCGGAAGAGACGTTTTGAGCTGAATGCTACGATGATTCTGGAAGTTGGAAAGAACTGGGTAGAAGCCGACGGTGATACTGCAGAAGCGATCGACTTCCTGGAATTTTATGGCCGAGAGATGCATCGTTACGGGAATGCAAAAACTGCGGTTCAACTCCCGGGCGAAAAGGATGAACTCGAATACATCCCCCTCGGTGTCGGCATCGTTATACCTCCTTGGAATTTTCCGCTGGCAATTCTGGCAGGTATGACAGCAGCTGCGGTGGTTACGGGAAATACTGTTGTTCTTAAACCGTCGAGCGATTCGCCTCTCATCGGATATAAGTTCATGGAAGTCATGGAGGAAGCGGGCCTTCCC
>CAYGXH010000215.1:1976-5745 GCA_964353675.1 uncultured Chlorobiaceae bacterium | reverse complement strand
CTTCAGGGCATCGTAAGAGTAGATATACATTTTCACACCATCATCGCCAGGTTCTCCCACATCTTGTACACCATTGCCATTTATATCATGGAAGACAGTACCGCTAATTGTACCTCCATTATCAATTAATCCAGGTGGATAAATCCAAAAATTATCGAACGCCCAGCCACCCGGATCTTCTACCCATGCGGCATCAGAATATGCGACATAGCGGAACTGGAGATACGGAGAATTAATAATATCGGGATATTCCGCTGAAGTTATTTTTAACCATGAGATAATCCATCCAAAAGGTCCTGTCGCATGCTCGAACCCATTACTTGTCCATGTCGGAATGGGTGATTTAAGATTTAATTCTTCTTCATATAAGGGCCACTCCTCCATGGCCCAATCAGCCCATTGAAATAAATCCTCTGAATACCAATTCACTCCATTCGGATCGTTCAATTTGCCGAGATGTTTCCACGTAATACCATCCGTGGTATACTGCATCCATGAGCGGTCCCAATATGGTTCAGTTCGCATGCTATGCCAGAATCCTAGCCAAATTTCATCATAGGGATAACAACTAAAATCGAAAACAGGTGATGTCAATAAATTCGGTCCCGGATAAGTAGTTGAATATCCCTGCGAACTGGCATAAGCGCCCTCGGTATAAGTCGATGGCTTATTCGGCCGTTCTATTACCCACGAATAACCAGAAAAAGGACCACCAAGTTTTGTGAAACTATTAGAGCGTTTCCAGTCAGTCACAGCTCCTGGACCAGTCGTTCCAACCCAGCCCTCAGCATTCATATCGAAGTCAAATCGGCGATAGACAATCGGATCCCCATTCAGCAGTGTATCAGATAGCACGTCATTTTCCGGATTGATGTCACCAATTAACAAAGTTGTAATGGTGACCCGGTGAATCCAGTAGTTCGCTGGTGTCCACTGCGGTGAGATTGTCACAGTTTTCGTTTCCATCGGCTTCAGGGAAACGGAATTTGTAACGTTATAATTATCAGGTGCTGAGATTGTTACATTGAGATTAAAGGGTCCCACCGGAATGTTACTGTTGTTTTTAACCATTACTTTTATATATACAGGGCACCCTGCGAGCACTCCCGTTGGAGAAACACTTATCAGAATTACATCGGGCCCAAATGGCGTCGAACAGGTGGTAAACTCATATGCACCGGCATCTCGAACTCCGCCAGAGGTTGTATCCCGCTGTTGGCCATTAATATCATCCACATGCAGGACCCGCGGTAATGCCGAGTTATCGGCAGAAGACGGGCAATTTATATTAAGATCTGTCGTAAAGTTTACAGATCCCCATGTACCGTTAGGATTCACACCTGCTGCTACAGCGCTGCTAATAGTAGAGTGGTTATTGGTGGGCCGGCCGGCTGAGTAAATAGCATTTCCATCAATTGTTCCATCATGTGTCACCCCGCGTACCCGACTCATATTGGGTTGATTGATTTCATTAGAGAAGGCATTGTTCTTTACATTATTATCTCCCCTACAGCAGGTAGAAGAAGGTGAATTTGTGTTCGTTCCCGTCAGGCGAACCGAATTATGGTAGATATTGACACCTAAACCACGGATCCCAAAAATATAACCATTATTATCGTCGTTGGTTATTCCATATATCCGGTTATTATACAACGTTGGAACATATCCAACACCACCATATCCTAAATCATATCCATATACCCGTATGCCATAGCACCCAATGCCGTCGCCATTTATAGTTGTAGTTGTGATATTGCAGAATATATTATCTGCCCATGTCCCTTCATCCATCATAAGCCAGTGTCCACCGGTAACCTGACTGAAAGAATACATAAATGGTCCCCCATTAAAGACTACATCATCATCATACTCTGTGTATGTATTATACAAATAGTTAGATAAGAATGTAACGCCGTCTACAATGTTTTTCGTATAAGTAATTTCAGCTGAATATTCCACCAAAGCCCCTATGACAACCGGCTCACCGTACGCCCCGCCTATCCGGCAATTCTTTACCGTGAATTTTTCAACCGAACGATGTCCGGTAGATTGCGGTAATGCTTTGATTGCATATGTTGCGTTTGTAATGGTACAGCTATCAAGTGTTATGTCCACAGAAGGGCCGGCATCCGCATCAGCGGCAAAAATGAAGAACGCTGAACGACCCTCAGTCTGGTTCGCCCAAACCGAATTGTTAGTCTGACCTTTGATATGGGTATTCTTCAAAGCGATCCCGGCTGATGCGCCGGTGATATAAACGGTCGCGCCGAACGGATCATCGATCGGGAAAACTGAACCCGTGCCGTTAAAATCAATCGTCAGATCCGCGCCGCCTGTGTTAAGTCCATCGATAGTGATATTCTTCGCTCCGTTTAACGCGAAACCTTTTCCGTCCGATAATGTTGAAATAAAATGAACCTTTACGGAGACACCGACTGCCGGTCGTATTTTAACCTTGTATATATCAGCGTTCAGATATGCACCGCCGATTACTGTGGAGGATTCGTTATAGCTTGTGTCTGTAAGTTCAAATACAACATCACCAACTAGACCAACCGAGTTAAGAATCGCTATCGCCGTGCCGATGTCTGTAAGTGGATATCCATCATGACTTGATCCTGGTACTTGGTAGATACCTGACATGCCTGAGCCTGGGAATTCCATAAGCTTTACAATTGGTGAGGCATTTTGGCCCACAACCGTCTTTAACTTGGATTTGGATTTCGGAGATTTGATGGATGCGAATTCAGATTGAATCCCGTCAACATCTGAAAATTCTGGTATGATCTTTTTAGTATTCTGTCCTATTGCAGGAATGACAAGTGCGGGAGTACAGACTATTAAAAAAACTGCACATGCTGAGAAAAGTCTGTGTAATTTCATATAATCACCTTAAAGTGATTAATTTGTCGCTAACTATATGCGCATCACTTTAGAATTTACTTTTTCGGACCCAATTTAAAATTGAATGGTAGAGTGATCCAATAAGCAACCGGCTCATTATCAAGAAGTGCCGGTTTGAATCTCCATTCAAGTGCTGCATCGATGGATGTTTGTACGAAAATTACCTTCTCACCCTCAGTCTTTAACAATTTTGCCTCTTTAGGTACGCCATCCTTCCCGATAAAAACCTTGAGCCATACTCTTCCCTCTTTGCCTGCTCTGCGGGCATCATCCGGATAACCAGGATTTTTCTGCGAAATGACGGCCGGCATTGAGTCGACCTCCATTTCCATCGGATACGTACCGTTTTCAGTCAGGATCTGCAGCTCTGCAAGTGAGTACCGCGTGGGAAGGTCGTCATGTTGCTTGGATGATGTACAACCGCTGAGAAGAATGATTAATGTTAAGAAAAGATAGCAGCAGAAATATTTAGTTCCCATAATATACACTCCTTAGATATGATTTACCTCCAATTACCATATCAATTTAGCAAAGCAGATCACGAATGTCAACTTTGCCAACCGAAACTCGCTAAACACGATAAATTCACATGCAAAAACCACCAGAAACAGGTAAACCGCGAATTTTGTTATACCTGTCACAATTCATATTACGATATTTTTGATAATTGCAGTAAGATTTTATCACTCATTAGTACTAATAATTCAAACAATTTCCCTGGTGGTCCCCCGCACTTAAATAGTGCGTGTAAGGTATGAGTACCTGAAAGCCGGCAATGTTTCACGCTGGCTTTTTTATTGCCAATTTCCTAGCCGCACAGAGCCAGATTTCCGGTTTCTTCATAGCAGAGACAAAGTCAGAAAAC
>CAYGXH010000215.1:0-1876 GCA_964353675.1 uncultured Chlorobiaceae bacterium | reverse complement strand
AGTCTAGCCGAACAGAGCCGCACAGAGCCAGATTTCCGGTTTCTTCATAGCAGAGGCTAAGTCAGAAAACGGAAATCAATGAAATCGGAAATCGTCGAGCACGGCTTGATTTTCCTCTTCAACAATGGTATATTTATTTAATTTTCTGAAAGGTTGAAGAATGGCTCATAAGGCGAACATCCTGATCGTCGACGATGAAGATATACTCCGTAATCTGCTTAAAGCGGAACTTGAACAGTATCAATATACAGTGGACGTTGCTGAAAGCGGTGAAATGGCAATCGAAAAGCTTCATGAGAAAAGGTTCAATCTCATCATCCTCGACATACGAATGCCAGGGATGGACGGACTAGAAGTTTTAAAAAAGATCAGGGAGAAGGATCTCGCCGATAAAGTCATCATGCTCACAGGTGTCGATGAACTCAAAATCGCGCGCGACAGTCTTCAGCTTGGCGCAAACGACTTCCTCACAAAGCCATACGATATAAAAACCCTCCTCGCATGCATTAAGCGGGTGATGGCAGAGAAGTGAATTGTCATTAGTACCAACAACAATCACCCAATCACCAATGACAATACTTCACACTCACCATTCACTAATCACTCTTCTCTGTTTGAACTTCCCCATAAAAAACGTTATATTATTGCACACGGGAAGAGAAAAAACGCCGAATTTTTCTTTTCGCACCTGAAAAACTCCTTCCCGGGCACGTGGCGGAACTGGCAGACGCGCTAGCCTTAGGAGCTAGTAGGGAAACCTGTGGGGGTTCAAATCCCTCCGTGCCCACGAGCAGGGAGAAAAAATCCGGAATTGGAAATTCTGATACAGACTGCCGGGTCTTCATAAACATAGAAAAAACAGAAAGGGTTGCACAAGAAGCATGGATGTTGCAGTAAAAGATCTTACGGAAGTCGAGAAAGAGATCCACGTACATATCGAAAACGAAGAGCTAATCCCCTATTTCGATAAAGCGTACAAGGAGTACGCATCGAAAGTTGAAATTAAAGGCTTTCGCAAGGGAAAAGCACCTATGCACATGGTGAAAACCATGTTCGGTGAATCGATCGAATACAACTCTCTTGACACTGTCGCTAGCGACATATTTCGTTTAGCTGCACACGAACGGAACATTCTGCCCATCGGCGAACCGACAATGACCGATATCGATTATAAACGGGGCCAATTTCTTACCTTCAAGGTGAAGTATGAAATCAGACCCGAGTTTGAGCTGAAAAAATATAAAGGGCTCCAATTCGAAAAGACAATCCACACTGTCACAGAGAAAGAGATTGGAGAGGAAATCATCAGGCTGAGAAAATCGCACAGCACGATGACGGAGGCCGTCAGCGCTGACGACGAGGAACATGTGATCACAGCCGATGTGCAGCAGATCGATGAAACCGGAAATCCGCTTATCGGCAAGAAAGATCCTGATGTAAGGATTTACCTCGCAAGTGAAACGATTTACCCTGAAATGAAGGAAGCTCTCCTCAAATCGAAAGCCGGCGGCGTCAAACGCGTAAAAATAGAACGCGATCACGAAGGCCGGAAGGAATCCCACCTCATCGAAGTCACTATCAAGAAAGTAGAAAAGGTTCTTATCCCCCAGTTTGATGATGACCTCGTAAAAAAAATATCAAAGAATAAAATAACGGGTACAGACGAGTTTAACACGCATCTCCGACGAGATATCGAAAACTACTGGAATGAGCAGAGCGACAGGAAACTAACAGACATGATCATGTCTGAAATCGTGCGCAGTCATGAATTCACGGTTCCTGAATCGCTGGTCAGGAGCATTCTCGACTCATTCATCGACGACCTCAAAAACCGTTACCCCGAGAAAAAACTACCGCCTGATTTCAACGAAGAGGA
>CAYGXH010000214.1:0-5751 GCA_964353675.1 uncultured Chlorobiaceae bacterium | reverse complement strand
ATCATAAGTACTCACGAAGGTGCTATTTATTATATTTCACGCCAATATAACAAAGCAATTATGCATTTGAAAAATGTATTCAATGCAGATTCAAACTTTTATCCCGCATACGTTTATTCGCTTCTGAGTTACTACGAACTGGGTAATTTTAAAGATATGGTAATTACAAACCGCAAAATGGCTATCCTCGAGGGAGCAGATGCTCAGGATTTGGCAAATTATGATAGCGCATATTCAAGAGATGGGGTAAAAGGAATTTATCGCTGGGTAATTAATCGGTATAAGGAAATGTCAAAAAGCAGGTATGTTTCCACCGACCGGGTTGCGATTTTTTATACAATCCTGGGTCAAAAGGACTCAGCTTTCTATTGGCTATCTGAAGCATTAGAAAAAAGAGCGCCGTTACTCTACACTCTATATGTCTGGCCTGTATGGGATAAATTGCGCGACGATCCAAGGTACGATGTACTTCTGAGGAGATTGAAATTTAAATAAGACCATTTTTCCCGTCCGGACCAATGGAGTAACGGTACCCTTCACCGATTCCCGATAAGTATGAGCAATCTGAAATTCGCAAAGATCACACAAACAAGTTACTTGATGACCAGCATCTTACGAACTTGAGTAACGGTTCGACCTGGATTATGGGAATTTGCCACTTCAAGACGATAGAGGTATACTCCGCTCGCTACACCTGAAGCATCCCATCTCACAACGCGCAAACCCGCAGGATCGATACCATCCACTAATCGTGTTATCTCCTGACCAAGTATATTAAAAATTCTAAGCAGTACCTCGCTTACATAAGGCAGCGAATAGCTAATTGTAGTTACAGCGTTAAAGGGGTTTGGACTGTTCTGGAAGAGTTCGATGGTCAACGGAAGCGTGGTTCTTGAGAATGGCCGGTTATCATCTTCCGGCGGTGGGGGCGGAAGTTCGGGAATAGTTACAACCTTTATTCTTTCCGCGACAGATCTCTCTCCGTCATTGCTGGCTAGAATGAGTCGCCCCGCCTGACCTGCCTTTACCCAATACCCCCTCCCAGGCTGTATCGTATCAACCAGTACGTACTGAACGGTGTGCCCGAAGAATTCGGAGGTAATCATACCCGGAGGTATTGAAGTTATGTTTGTAACATCGACAGGAACAGCGATGGAACCGATCATGTTCCATCCCTCAGCTATATCAATGGTATCTTCAAGGAGACTACTTCCACTCATCGGGAACGTTTCTGATTCATGATATTTCAACCAATATCCTACACCGTTGCTGAGTGTATCTTTTTCGACATACACACCTTCGAATGCATATGCGGGGCTGATCGCGTTTGCGTACAGTATTTTTTTCCTCGCATCACTCACGACCATTGGTACCGAAATAAGATTCCACCTGAAGTGTAAACGGGGTGATCTTGCAATCAACTTCAACACGTAAACATCCGGATCAACGATGACAATGCTATCATTTATTTTCATGTCGGTGGTGGTTCCGTTTAAATAAGCAAGTTCAACATCTCCGCCATAGGATGCCTGAACGAGTTCTTTTGACCACCGAAATGTGACTGGATAATCACCGCCATCAACAATTCCCGCTGAGAATCTTATATAATACGTATCAATTTGTGATGGAGAAATGAATGGTCGGATGTCGGTCCATGAACCATAACCGAAATCTGATGATGAAAAAGGCGGCCTGACAAAACGGGCATCGAATCCACCCGGGAAAAGTGGCGGAATTTCAAATTCACCTTCTGCATAGTCTGCACTCGTACACTCATCATCGACTCCCCAGATACCTGTACCGGTATTCGGACGTGTCCCACAGCGTAGCTGCACAAACGGTGCCCCTCTGTTATCGTTATAAGTGAGTGAAAACTTTACCCGAGACGGAATTTTATGAATACTGAAATCTGATGATAGATTGTTATCGTAACTATAAAAAGTATACGCTAACGGCTTCCCCACCCTCGGATAAATCTGTTCCCATCCCGGTTGAACAATTACATTCACTGTACACTCTCCGATAGGAACACGAGAAAAATTATAATACCCTTCTAAATTCGTAAAGGAGGATTCTGCGCCCAGCGGACTGATAAATTGGGCCGACCAATCTGTAAGTCCCGGTTCGCCATCGTCCCGGATGCCGTTCTCATTTAGATCATAGAATACAACTCCGCTCATTGAATTCCAGGGAAAGTAACATCCAAAATCCATTCCACCAACCGTTTCATTGAGTCCGATTTGAACTGTATAAGATCCTGAAGCGGGTATTGAGTGTTTCCAAATAGGATAACCATCATCGGAAATTATATATGTGCCCGAATCTATACCGGCAATTGAAAATCGACCGCTATCGGTTGTATGAACATTCGCATTTATCTTTCCACTTACCATAAGCGTACGATCCATGACGTTTTCATCCAGTTCTTTCACACCATTCCTGTTGAGATCATTAAAAACCATACCGCTAATAAATCCCCGGACGGTTGTGAATTTTGTTACGGCTGATCGGGCTTCCACGATACTGTCATATTTTATCAAATCCACCTGCCAATAATAAGTTGTGCCTGCAGTCAGATTGTATGCAGAGAATGAAGTAGTAATTTTATTTCCAGTAGTAAGACAGGTATCAAAAAGAATATTATCCTTCATAGAAGAATCAAGCGAAACCTTCACGCCGGCATGCGATATGAGAATATTCGGAATAAAACTCCATCGGAGGAGAACAGATCGCTGATTATTATCCTGTTCTAACGGAACATTTTTAACGCCATTTGCCGGCGTTACGCTCTGCAATTCATAGGATGAACACGTGTAGATCGACCGGAGCACCGTTCCACCGTCTCCGACAATATGGCTGCCGCCTCCTTGGCTGAAGCATAAATTATTATAATTTATTTCAGGGCTTTGATAAGGCAGCCATGTAAGACCACCATTCATCGATGCAAGTATAGTTCCATTTGATCCTATGGTCAATCCATGAGTGTCATCAAAAAAAGAAACATCGTTAAAAGACCTTCCATCCGAAATCATCTGAACTTGCCAATCGGCTCCACCATTTGTTGTCCGATATATTTTCCCATACCCGGCGATTACTCCTACATTTGAATCGCAGAATGAAATGGCATTCAATGCCCATCCCATAACGGTTAATAGCGTCCATGTTTGGCCGCAATCTGTTGTTCGTAGTATATGCCCATAGTATCCAATCGCAACTGCAGTAACCGAATCGATCCAGGCAACATCCGAAAGGTCAACGACCGGTACATTAGAACCTCTGTACCACCAATAACCTGCATTTGTTGTGTAATAGATAAAACCTTGGTCACCAACCGTAATACCTCTATTTTTATCATAGAAGGAAACTGATCGCAGACTCCTATCCTCATTTCCTCTCTGCAGTGTCCATGAAATACATCCGTCTGTTGATTTAAATATACTTCTTTCTGCACCTACGGCATAAGCTGTCGATGAATCGGTCATAACAACATCATAGATAATTGCGTTAATGTAGATCGGTTCATGTGCAATCCAAGTACTACCTCCATCTGATGTTGTGAATGGAGTGGACCCACCTCCGAACATTATGCCGTGAAGAGAATCGGCGAAAGATATACTGTGGAGTATATAAGATGTACCGCTCGTCTGATACATCCAGCATTGTGCGGGTGCTTGTGTGAGGACGCAACAAATTGAAAGGAAAAATACCCAGATCAATATGTATCGTGAAAGATTCATGCCTAATGATTTTTTAAGTGACCGAACAAATTAGTACTTTGTTCTTTGTACTTTGTAAGTCTTTCTCTGCTCTACGCTCTATGCTCTATGCTTTTTTTAGCGTATCTACTTTATCAGCAGCATCTTCCTTACTTGTGAAAATGTATGAGTTGGATCTGCAGCGCTGATTGCCTGAATTCGATAGAAGTAGATGCCGCCCACAGATGTCGAAGCATTCCATTCAATTTCCCTGTACCCTGCATCCTGAATACCATCGATTAACCTCCCTACCTCCTGCCCAAGTACATTGTATATAGTTAACCTGACTCTACTCATAGTCGGCAGAGCATACCTGATCTTTGTAACAGGATTAAATGGATTGGGGTAATTCTGTTCGAGGCTATATTCCTTCGGAATTTCTTCGGCTGTACTTCCTTCTGCAAATGGCGGCGGTGGAGGCAACTCCGAAATTAGTAAAATCCTGATTTTATTCTTGCTAAGCGTTCCGGCCAATTGTCCTGACGAAAGAAATATTTTCCCTTCCTCTCCCACTTTTATCCAATAACCTATTCCGGGATGAAGCGTATCATCGGCTGTGTACTGACCAGAGTAACCGAAGAATTGACTCACAGTTAATCCGGCTGGATTGCTGGTAATTGAGGAAACTGGAACGGGCACCGATATCGTTCCGATCAGGTTCCATCCAGTGCTGACTTGGATTGAATCAGATTCGATTGGAAATCCTGTAATGAACCTCGTGTTGGTTGATGTTGACTTTATCCAATACCCGATACCTGCGAATATCGTGTCAAGCGCTAAATATCCGCCTTCAAGATATCCGTAAGGTTGCGAATAGGTTGGCCCGGGAAAAAGTATAAATCTTCTTCCATCCGTGACACTGACAGGAAGCGAAACAAGATTCCAACCTTGAGAGAAAGGAATTTGAATACCGAAATAATTCCCAAAATCCATACTCGATATATTTCCGCCCTGATCAGCAGTGACAGCCGAGAATGTGTAACTCCCGGCTGGAGGGGCCGTTTGTACCCATCCTGTCTGCGGCAACTCAGAGATAGTATGAATTCCTGGACCGACACCCTCGAAAGTGTAATTACCATTATTATCCGTAACTGTGGAACTACCGCCTGTTCCGTTGATACTGATCGACCATCCAGGCATGCCTCCCTCACCATTGTCTTTTATACCATTAGTATTTGCGTCATTAAATTTTGTACCGGTTACACTGATCGGGTGGAAGTACAGAAAGTTTGCAGTGTCTCTAAAACTGCCCCTGTTAATTATAAAAGTTATAGAATCATCAGGACTTGTTTTAATCCAACCTGACGGGGCAGGACTTAATATTCTTACAAGGTATGTGCCAACATCTACGCCGTTGTAGATCCTATATCCTTGGCCGTTTGAAATAGAATCATAAACGATTCTTGTTCCATTCTTGAATATATCGAAACGCATTACTCCTGTTTCGGTTGGAAGGGGTAATCCATCTGAGGAATCCCGTACTCCGTTGCCGTTTCGATCTTGTGATATTTCAAGAAGCAGTACAGCTTTTACAAAATTTCCAAAATCTTTACCGGTAATGATTGCTGTTTCACTACCGCTGTTTCCACCGATGGCAAAAGCGTGAGTTCCTGAAGGAGGAGGATATGTGCAACGCGCGATCGTCGTATCTGTAAGACTTTCTTTCAGAATGTAATTCGGATAAGGTGGCGCAAGCATTGTGTACGTACCATTCGATGCTGTATTCACAGAGTTAACGACTTCACCGTTAGCAGAATCTTTGTGCAGTTCAATCGTCCATCCTCCCAATCCGGATTCCTCAGGATCCCGTGTGCCGTCGTTATCCCGATCGTCGAATTTCATACCGCCAACTGATCCCAGATAGCGACCAAAATTTTGGGTTATGGGTGACCAGTCCGAGGGATGAAATACTTCCCCAATGCCGGATGCGCCGAAGGGAACAGTGAATGCATATCCGGGGTACACACATTTTATTCTATAAATACCGGGTACATTA
>CAYGXH010000213.1:0-5754 GCA_964353675.1 uncultured Chlorobiaceae bacterium | reverse complement strand
ACTGGCTGCGAAAACTGCCATTACTTCGCTAAGCCCATGTCCGCTGTAAGCATTTATATAGGTATTAGCGGCAGTCTATTTCTTTTTATTCTCCTTGTCGTACTCTTTGTCGCGGTATCGGTCCTCTTCTACCGGTATACACTTCCCCCAATTCCGCGTAGTTTGCGCATTATTCTGTCGGGTTTAAGATCACTTGCTCTCGTTCTTCTACTCTTTCTTCTCTTCGAACCTGTTCTGCGGTATGTCACCAGGACAGAACAATCGCCATCTGCAGCAATTTTCGTCGACAATTCACAGAGCATGGTCCTACATGGAACGGTTGGCGACCATGCAAAGTTATCGGAGACCATCATGAGTAAAAAATTATTGGATGGCATTTCGTCGGACGTTGAACAGAAGTATTATCTCTTCGACTCGGATGTAAAGGAGCTTGATGATAACATTGAGGATTCCCTTTTATTTCGGGGGGAACAGACAGACATCGACCGTGCTCTGACAAAGTTGAAAGAAAATATCCAAAGGCACAATGTGCAGGCGGCGTTCCTCGTCTCCGACGGTAATTATACCTCCGGAAAAAACCCTATCCATGAAGCGGAAGCCCTGGGAATTCCTGTTTACACAATCGGTGTCGGTGATACCAACGAACAGAAAGATATTCTCATCCAGAAAGTATCGACAAATGCGGTTGCGTATGCCGAAAGCCGCGTACCGGTTGATGTAACCGTCGTCAGCTCGGGTATTGAAAATCAGACTGTCGAAGTAACTCTATCCGACGGTAAAACGGTAGTTGGGAATGAGCTTGTGAACGTTAGCAGACAAACCCGATCATATCCGGTGAAATTTTATGTGGAGCCGAAGCAGGAAGGCGTGAACAAATATACGGTTCGTGTGTCGAAAATTCCGGGTGAGATAACGGGAATGAATAACTCTTCGACTTTCTTCATGAAAGTGCTTAAGCGTAAACTGAATATTGTGATAGTCGGCGGTGCGCCAAGCCCCGATCTCTCAGCAATACGACAGATCATTGAGAGCGATCAGCATTATACTATTACATCATACATTCAGAAGCGGACCGGAGAATTCTACGAGGGACAAATACGCGGACCACAAATAGATAGTACCGATTGTTTCGTCTTCGTCGGATTTCCGTCGCGAGCGACCGGAACAGAATCTGTGCGGTTTTTAAAAGAATGGATCGAACAGAAAAAGATTCCCATGCTTTTTATAAACCATAGACTGGTCGATTATTTGAAACTTCAACCGTTTCTTCCTCTCCTGCCATTTACATGGGCGGGCGCACCGGCAGGGGAGATAATGGTTACTCCTTCTATTCCGGAAGGGCGGAGAATGCACCCGCTTGTCATCCTTGATGGAACGATGAGCGCAGAGAGCTGGGTCCGATTACCCCCGATCTACAAATCGCCGGCAACATTCCGTTTAAAACCTGAGGCAGAATTACTAGTATCCTCGAAGCTTCAGAATATTTCTCTCGAGGAACCTCTCATTGCGACACGGAATATCAACGGACAAAAATCACTCGCTGTTGCCGGATACGGGATCTGGAGGTGGAGGCTTCTTACGCAGGGAAGCGGAGAGACGGAACAGCTCCTCTCACGTTTCCTTACAAGCGCTATTCAGTGGCTCACTACGAGCGACAGCAGGGATGCCGTCCGTCTCCGAACGACAAAGGAAGTGTTTACGACTGCTGAACCGGTTGAATTTACTGGAGAGGTATATGATGAGAGACTGTTACCGGTCGATGGCGCCGAGTTCGCCGTGGAGGTACGGAAAGGTGAAGAACGGATTCCTATAGAATTAAAGAGCATCGGGAACGGCAGATACGAAGGATCCATAGGTGAAATCCCTGAAGGTGATTACCGATTCACTGGTAAGGCTGTCAGGTATGGGAGATCGTTGGGGGAAACTGGGGGAAGATTTACTGTCGGGGAGGTTAATGTTGAGTTTCTTGAAACAAGAATGAATAAAGCGCTTCTGGAACAGATATCGTACAGATCAGGCGGCACGTACTTCTCTATAAATGAAATGGATCAACTGATACGGAAGGTTGGAGAGGAAGTATCGTTCACCGCGCGCGGAATATCGGAAACGAACGAAACCGAGCTCTGGAATTGGAAATACCTGGGAGGTTTTATTGTTTGTCTCTTCGCTCTGGAGTGGCTGCTGCGTAAAAGGAATGGTATGCTGTAGGGGATATTGACTCTCCGTTTCATCATCCGTACAGATTCACAGACATAACTGCTTGCCGATAATGTTGCCCATTTTTTACGGAGTTTTTTTACCGCCTTCTATCATGAAAAAAGGTTTCTCCTGGTTTTGTTGAGAATAATCCAGCTCTGATCCGAGAACGCTGTGAGGTATAAGGTAAACAATAAGCGTCAGAACGGCAGCAGTGAAGACTACACGCCGCGGGTATTTGAATTTTTTCAGCGCGAATACAGTGAACAGCCATCCCAGAATAGCGATCGCGGTTTTGTTGTCCGTGAGGTCGTTCCCGAAGGGCCAACCGGTCCAGAATTCACCGAAGGAATACCACTGCATTAGTGGTCCAAAGATAAGTCCTCCTATAGAAAGGAATATGATCGTCCATTTAGCGTATTGCATGAGATTTTTTTCCCCAGTGATTACTTCAAGACCCGCGCGGGTGGAGACCAGCATACCTGCGAACATCGCCAGAATGTGCAGATAAAGAACAATGAGAGGCACTTCACCGCGGAAGCGGACCACAACCGGTTTGTTTTCCGGCAGAAATGCGCTTACAGTATCGTTCCTGACATAGATACGGTACTCCAGTTTTCCGGCAGGGGGTTGGTTGGGAAGTTCAGCTGAAATTGTACCGCCAGAGTACTTCATCGGCAGCTCCATCCACTCCTCACCGCCCTTGTGGTATCTCCATTCTAATGTGCCGATAATTTCAGAGTCGTTTGTCACGACGCTCATTGGATAATTTGTCGGTCCCGCGTGTGACCTTTCGAAATGGTATCTAATTTCTTTCCCGCCAAAATCTATCTTCCCTTCAAGAGGGTATGTGGGTCCGGTGCGCCGCTGGTAAATACCTGCGCCGGCGGTGATGAGTACTGCCAGTATCCAGAGTATAATAGATCGTACCATATTTCCCCTTATTGCAGATAATCTAGTCCGGTTATAAAATGCAAAATTTGTTTGAATTTTCAAAGTATTTCAGTATGTTCCATACATGTGCTCCAGAAAGTGTATCCGGGGAGTTCCGTAAAAAGATCCAGCTCTTTTCTGATTATGTACATCAGATTATTTAATCGTTTTCTGAGATGAGAATAGATACAAACTGCCATGCATGCTCGAAAGCGGATTTTGAAAAGTTGAATGTAAAAATTATGCGATGCATGCGTTGTGCACGTCTCGTCAATTGGCGGAGTCGGATTGCGAAAGAGAAAGTTGCACGGTACAAAGCCTGGAGATACTGGGGAAAGGGAGTTCCTGGTTTCGGCGATCCAGATGCCCGGCTGCTCATCATCGGACTCGCACCGGCAGCACATGGTGGTAACAGGACCGGACGTATGTTCACAGGTGACCGGAGCGGTGATTGGCTCTATCGTGCGTTGCACAAATTCGGCTTTGCGAATCAACCATCATCTATCTCGCGCAACGATGGATTGAAATTGTTGGATTGCTACATAACGGCCGCTGCACGGTGTGCACCACCGGCAAACAAATTACTCATGAAGGAAATTGAAAACTGCCGGCAATATCTCATAGAGGAACTCCGGCTTCTACGGAACCTTCGGGTGATAATCGCACTGGGCAGGGTGGCATTTGAAGCTGTTATTGAATGCCTGCGAAGCGTAAGCGTGGATGTTGAGCAAATACATCCGGTCTTCGCACACGGCAAATGTTATCGGATGAGTAACGGCTTGATACTAATAGTCTCGTTTCACCCGAGTCAGCAGAATACATTTACGGGAAAACTGACGCAGAAAATGTTTCATAGCGTCTTTCGACGCGCGAAAGTAATCCTCAATGAGAAAAATATAAAACAGTAAATATAGAATTGGTAAACGAAAATTAGTCATAAGGTCTCATCGTGGAAAAGGAATTTAACAATAAGGTTTTTATCATTACCGGTGCATCAAGCGGTATAGGGAGGGCCACTGCTGTCATGGCGGTTGATCGCGGGGCAAAGATCTCTGTGGTTTCCCGTCGGGAAAATGAACTTCGAACGTTAGCATCTGTATTACCGGCCGGTGCAGCGGAAATTATCCCTGCCGATCTGACGAAGGAAGAAGACCGCAGGCGAGTTGTTAGCCGCACACTTGAACGCTTCGGTGGTATAGATGTTCTGGTTAATGCCGCAGGCATTATCGGCAGCGGTACTATTGAAAATACAACGCTCGAGTTCTGGGATAGGATGATGGATATCAATCTGAGATCCCTGTTTCATCTGACCCAACTTGCTCTTCCTTCTCTCATTGAACGGAAGGGGAACATCGTGAACGTTTCGAGTGTAACGGGGGTTCGTGCATTTCCCAATGTGCTTGCATACTGCGTAAGTAAGGCGGGTGTCGACCAGCTGACACACTGTGCGGCGCTTGAGCTTGGTCCGAAGGGTGTGCGGATCAACGCTGTCGATCCCGGTGTCGTCGTTACTAACCTTCACAGGAACAGCGGGATGGCAGAGGACGCTTATGAGAAATTCCTTGAGCACAGCAAAACAACGCATCCCATCGGCAGGGTCGGTAAACCCGAAGATATTGCAGAGCTGATTCTGTTTCTCGCTTCCGATCGTGCCGGGTGGATTAACGGTGTAAGCTACAGCATCGACGGCGGCAGAGCACAAACCTGCGCAAGATAGGAGCAAAGAGCGTAGAGCTTAGAGCAGAGAGCATAGAGCAATGAGCGAAGTGCATAGAACAAATAACAACGTACAAAGTACCAACTCCCAAATGACAATTGACCACTAACCAATGACACTCTTTTTTCAAAGTACCAAGTACAAACAACAAAGTACTAATTCCCAATGACCCGCCATAAAGACGGCGGGCAGGCAAATTACTAATTTCAAATGACAACTATGAAAAAGACCCAACCCCTCTCCCTCGCGACCCTAGCAATTCACGGTAAGCACCTCCATGCTTTTAAAGGACCGGTCGCATTTCCAATTTATCAAACGAGCACATACAGGTTCGAAGATTCACAGGATGCGGTCAGGTATGCGCAGGGTGATCCGTCGGTATATGTGTATACAAGGTATCACAATCCGACGGTCAATGAAGTCGAAGATCGCATTGCTCTCATGGAAGGCGGTGAAGCCGCGGCGCTCTTCTCATCCGGGATGGCAGCGATTTCTACTGTCATCCTGAGTCTATGTCATGCAGGGGATGAGATTGTAAGCACCCCGGCTCTCTACGGCGGAACGTACAGATTCTTCCGGGATCATCTGCCTGATTATAATATACACGTGAAGTATGTTAGTCCATCAGCACTGGAAGATTTATTCTACCTTGTCACGCCGAGAACGAGAGTTGTATATCTTGAAACGCCGACTAATCCCACGCTTAGCATCGTGGATATTCAGAAAATTGTAGCGACGACGAGAAAAGTGGAAAAAGAGCTGGGGAAATCAATAACGATTGTTATCGATAATACCTTCGCAACGATTCTCAATCAGGATCCTTTTGCTTACGGCGTTGACATAGTTGTAGAGAGTTCGACGAAGTATCTCGGCGGACATGCAGACCTCATCGGCGGTGTTGCCGTAGG
>CAYGXH010000212.1:0-5777 GCA_964353675.1 uncultured Chlorobiaceae bacterium | reverse complement strand
CTGAGCAATGGACAGGGACTGCCCAGGCAATAGGAAGGGAGATAGAAAGGGGAGTGCAGGGAATTGTAATCGGACACGGTACCGACACGATGCACCACACTGCAGCAATTCTCTCATTCATGGTTCAAAATTCTCCGGTGCCAATTGTTATGGTGGGATCTCAACGCTCTAGCGACCGCCCATCGTCCGATGCAGCGCTCAATTTAATGCACAGCGTCAAGACCGCTGCTGAAAGTGATATTGCCGAAGTTATGGTGTGTATGTTTGGTCCGACATCGGACGTCTATGGATTGCTTCACCGGGGAACAAGAGTGAGAAAGATGCATTCGAGCTACCGGTCAACGTTCAGAACCATCGGCGATATTCCACTGGCAATGGTAAGCCGCGATAAAATTACGCCTCTGCGACACGACTACAAACAGAGACGCAACGACAAAGACGTGGTTATTAACACTGCCTTTGAAGAGAAGGTCAGCATCGTTTACTACTACCCGAACATGAAGCCCGACATCATCGACTCACTCATAGACAATGATTATAAAGGGATAGTCATAGCCGGAACGGGGCTTGGTCATGTCAATAAACCTCTCTACCCGTCGCTTAAACGCGCCAATGATAAAAATATCGCTGTCTATATGACCGTTCAAACTCTTTGGGGATATGTACAGATGTATGTCTACGACACAGGACGCGATATGATGGAACTCGGCGTCGTTCCGACAGCTAACATGCTCCCGGAGGTAGCTTATGTAAAGTTAGGCTGGGCGCTCGGGCAGTCGAATGATCTTTCCAAGGTAAATCAAATAATGCTGACTCCAATAGCCGGAGAGATTACCGAACGCGAACCGAGCAACGGGTATCTCATATTTCAGGGGGGTGTTCCGGAGGTGGAGAGTTTCATCTCTAAATACCGGAAGTAAATAATATGGAGATCAGACCTCATAGAGATCTTGATACGATTTTATTAGGAGCGATGAGCATAGAGCGGTGAAAAATTGTCATTCGTCAATGGTCATTTGTCATTGGGAGACGTTGTTGGTTCTTTGTGCTTAATACTTTGTAAATATCATGTCATTGGTGCCAAGCTTGTTCGCTCTCAATTCACAAATGACCAATGAAAAGTGACAAATGACGCTTTTTACAAAGTACCAAGTAAAGTACTACTGACTATTGACCAATCTTCCTAGTCGCGGTAGAACTTCGTACCCTTCCGTCTACCCTTCATTTCACTCTTCCGCTCAAGCTTGTACGATTCATATTTCTTAAGCTGTTCCGGATTAAGAAGCGGTTCGATTTCCTTATCCATTTCCTGCATGCGGACCTGGGAATTTTTCAGTGCTTTCCGTTTATTCATTGGTTTTGATTCGCGTTCTTTGACCGTCTGATCTTCTGCTTTTAAAAGTATGTCTTTCACTTTTACCGACTGCTCATCAGTGAGGGAGAGGAATGTCTTCAACTGCTCGAGGCGATGTTCGACGCGTGTCTGGTTTTGCGCGATAGCAGATGCGTTGAGTCCGATCATGAGGATTAGTGTTGTGATTACAATGGCTTTTATCATGCTTATCATCCTTTTATGTCGTTGTATAACCGTGTTATCTTTTCTTTTTGACTATATTAATATATCTCGGGTTTAATTTGAAAGCAAGAAATAAATTTTTATTCCTTTTTCTAGCTATACGTACGGTTTCGGTGTTTAGCAACATCTACATTATTTTTGTTGCTATGAATTACAAAATATCTGGTTGCATAAATGATAGAGTATCATGTTTTGCTAGGCGCAGTAACTTTTATTGTCAAAATACTTCTTTGAATATTTTATTCAGCAGTTCATCAACGTCGCCAACAAAATCCTTGAACGGTATTCCGAGATTCTTCAATACAGTCGCGAATCTCTTAATGCCATCCCGGTCTCTAAGTTCGACCCATTCTATGCGACGCTTGGTAAGTTGTTTCTTGTTCAAGTCAGAAAGTTTATCTGCAATAAAAACTTCACTGTCACGGGCGATCACAACATCCGCACTTTCAGGATTACCTTTACCCATTAATTTAACTTCACATCGGAAACTCTCTTTCTCTGTATTACTTAGAAGGTAAAAGTCGACTTCTCGCATTGACTCGGGTAACCGAGTTTGATCATAATGTTTTGATGGGACGTTAAACAATTTGCAGAGCGTGATCATCAAGGGTTTTTCAACTTGTTTACCTGCCGTACTCCACAGGCCGCCACGGAGAGCTGCACGTTTCACTGCAAGAGTGTTTATAAGGATAAGGCTTTCGTTGATGTTTAGTTCGACGCTTACACCTCTTAATTTGATTGAGAGAGTGATATCGATATCCCCATCATTTTCAATTAAGTTGTTAATGGATTCGTAGAGCGCGTCATAGTGCTTAAGAGACGCATCGAGGACGATTTTTTTCGTGGCGCTATTGTACATATTAGAAATCGTCTTTTGATTAAGTCCTGAGTTTATAGCTATGTCCTCGGATGAGAGATTGGGATCAAGAAGTTCTTTCTTGTACCAATCGAGCGTTACGCTCTGGCTCTTGAGTTTTGCGTCTACTATTCTCTTGAAGAAATCAATGACATACTGAAGAAATTCAGCGTCGATGAGAGTTACAATTTCGATTCGGTAGTCTTGGCCCTTGATTAGTTTTGTGATGATACGCTGAGTTACAGAGTCAGTAAGAGTCATATCTTAGTGAGTGCTGTGAAATCATTTAGAGTGAGAAACTGTACTTCTTTATTTGAAAAAAGTGATTTGTTGCCGAGATTCTTCTTGATTAATTGAAAATACTTCTCGTCCTTTTCGGTAAGAAAAAAACTTCTCTCTAAGGCGATCGCTGCTTTACCGACAGTCCCGCTGCCTGCAAAAGGATCAAAGACCACGTCGCCCTTAAAAGAGTAAAATATTATAACCCTGTTACAGAGCTCTACTGGAAAGACCGCCGAGTGATTCTTATCAAAGGTCGGATCGATATGCCAGACATTTGAAGTTTCGTAATTACCTAGTACTTTGCTTTCCTCGATTGTCTTCCGATCGTATTCTCTGATATTCCAATCAATTAGCTTGTCGGATTTTTTTCGGTAAACCATAAGGTATTCGGTAACAGGATTAGGTTTGTAAGCAAGCGGTTTTCGATGTTGTAGAAATCCAGCATTGCGATTTTTTACACTTGCTTCTGGTTTCAACCACACGATGTCGTCAATGAATTCCCAGCCCATATCAACTAACAGAGGGTGGATATCAAAAGGGATCGGGTAGCGTTTGCTGGAATGTTGGCGGCTCACACGCGGGATAATAATAGGTGAAGTATTTAGAATGAAGTACCGACCTTCCTTCGTCGCCCTATGAACTTTCTCGAAAACATCAGCAAGAAATTGTAGGTATGCGTTGTAGCTTGGGTAAATGGAGTAATCCCTTGCGTTATAGTAGGGTGGAGAAGTGAATGTGAGATGAATTGAGTCTTCCGGGACTGATTGAAGAATCTCTCGAACGTCTCCGTGTACGACGACATTATTTAGATATTCATATGTCTTAGCGTGAGGGAAATGTGAGTCCATTATTTTCTTTGGGAAATACTCTTTTTGGATCACTTGTTGTATGAACTCATTTGGATGGTGAACAAGCTGCTTAAGTTGTGTGTCAACAGTTTCATTTCCTTTGAAAACTAGAAGTCCTCGTATGGCTTGAGCAAGAATTTTCGGGTCACGGTCGGATAACAAATTAAGAAGAATTGGGATATTTTTCTCATTTCGCATTCTCCCAAGTGATGAGACCGCCTCACGCCTTACCATAGAGTCGGTGTCTTCCTTTGCAATCTTCGCAATAGGATTGATATATTTAGTATCGCCGAGCTTTCCAAGATTCTTGACAATCCAAAACCGTATATTGCTACTCTCGTGGTTTAGGAACGGCAAAAGTAATGAACCGTCGAAATCTTTTGGAAGAAAACCTAAATTCTCAAAAAAATAGGTTAAGCTGCTGGTATCCTTCAGACAATTGATTGCTTTGGCAAGAGCTCCGTTGCCGTTTGTTTTAACATCGTTGATATACTCTTTTGTGATCATTAAATTACTCCCCCCTCCATTTTTGTTCTAAAAATTTAATTATTTTCAATTTAATACATTAGAATCTGAGAATCAAAAAAAATAATTATTTTGGTCAAACTAGCATACCGACCAATTCACGGTCACTAATTAACTGAGTTTTGTCTATCCGCGCCGACTATCCTTTAAACATTTGCAAAGCAAACAGGTCTTGAATCCCGATCGGTTCGACGGAATAGAAAGGTTCGCCGTACCGTACGCCAATCTGCTGACCGTAATATTTCATGCGGGTATCCATGAAATCGAGAAACGATTTCTGACTCAGGAAAGTCTCGGGTTCCGTTGAGCCCGGATCATAGAATTGTGATCTGTGCGCCTTGATTGCAGCAACGCGGAGATCATATACCTCGGAAATATCGACGATGAACGACGGTGTAAATTCATGTTTCTGCATGTAATGAAAATACTTATTCGGCCGCCAGGGCTGTAGTTTTTTACCGTAGGTCCTTACGGATATTTTTCTCAGACCCGAATAAAATTGTGCCTCTCTGCAGAGATGGTGCGCATGTACATGATCCGGATGCCTTTCCTGCCAGTGGGGTATAAGAATGATCTCCGGTTTGTATTTCCGGTAGAGCGCGATCACTTTATGCATATTAACTGTGTTGACTTCAATTTTTCCGTCGGGGATGCGTAAATTTTCCCTAACTGCGACCCCAAGGATTTTCGCGGCATCGTTGGCTTCTTTCGTACGGATTTTTTGATTTCCCCGTGTCCCGAGTTCTCCTTCCGTGAGATCTACCAGTCCTACTTTATAACCTGCCCTTACCGACTTCGCAACAGTTCCGCCGCATGCCAGGTCTACATCGTCCGGGTGAGCGCCTATCGCCAGAATATCAAGCTTCATAACGGTGTGAATATTTTATTCTTTAAATATATTTCGTTATTTCTTTATCCATCAAATATACCAAACTGAATCCTAAAAACCAATGTAATTGATTATCAATGACCGATTAGATATATTGAGGGCCAATGAACGACGTAAAAATATTTTCGGTCACGGAATTAACGAGAAAAATAAAGAGTGTCGTCGAGACATCCTTTAACCGCGTTTCCGTTCAGGGTGAAATATCAAATTTTAAGCGTCATTCATCGGGTCATTTGTACTTTACTCTCAAGGATGAATCTACACAGATACAAGCTGTCATGTGGAGGAGCAGGGCAGTATCGCTCTTTTTCACTCCGCAGGACGGAATGAACGTCATCGCCCGCGGAAAGGTTACGGTGTACGAGGTGCGCGGGCAGTATCAAATCGACATAGTTGAGCTAATGCCGAGAGGGATTGGTGAGTTACAGCTCGCATTCGAAAGACTCAAACAGAAGCTGGATGCGGAGGGATTGTTCGATCCACGGCACAAAAAGCAGCTTCCGAAGTATCCCAGGCGCATTGGCATCGTGACATCACCCACCGGAGCGGCCATACATGATATTATCAATATTCTTACACGCAGATTCCCGTGCCTGGATGTCCTGCTCTACCCGGTTAAAGTTCAGGGAGAGGGGGCGGCTGAGGAAATCGTCAGGGCAATCAATGATTTCAATGAATTCGGTGATATCGAAGTAATGATCGTCGGCAGAGGCGGCGGTTCTCTGGAGGATCTCTGGGCATTTAATGAGGAAATTGTCGCCAGAGCGATCTACAATTCTAAAATCCCCGTTGTGAGTGCCG
>CAYGXH010000211.1:0-5800 GCA_964353675.1 uncultured Chlorobiaceae bacterium | reverse complement strand
TACTTGTAAGTTTGCAGCGGTTTGCGTTTTTTAAACTGGGGCTGTGTTCCTACATCGGGTCTCAGAGGCGATTCAGCTTCAGGGTGGCGGTAGGTTTCTGCCTTTTCTTTAACACGTTGCCGGACAGATTTTTTAGAGTAATTCTTCATGTTTTTTCCCAAAAATAACTGCAAATAATATACTTGTAAATACAAGAAGTATCAAATATTTGATGTTAAAATGGAGATTTTTCTGCCACCCGGTTTAAAAAAAGAATAGCTTAAATGGAAGGATTGAGATGTTCTTCCTTAAAAATTACTAACAAAATCACTCATTTTCCAGGTCGAGTATTTTTCTGGCGCTCCGCAGGAGCTGGTTCGGATCGTAGGGTTTCTGGATAAATTCTTTAATCCCTGCAAGGATTTTTTCAGACTTTATTGCCGGGTCAAGGTAACCGCTGGAAATGATCACCTTTACGTTATTCTTCTCCTTCTTCATTTCGCGGAATACATCCCATCCGCTCATCTTCGGGAGTCCGATGTCCATGATAACGAGGTCGATCTTGTCTTTCATTTTCCTGAATATTTCCACAGCCTCAAAACCGTCTAAAGCTGTCACGACGGTGTATCCCTGAGCGGTAACCATTGCCGCAATTGCCTGTGATATAATTTTTTCATCCTCCACGAAAAGAATGGTTTCCGTACCTTTTGGGAGGTCAGTCAGCAGCTCCGCTGGTACGTCGAGTGTTTTTTGGGAATCAACTGCAACAGGGAAATAAATATAGAATGTTGTTCCGAGTCCGATATCGCTCTTGACGTCTATGAATCCCTTGTGATTCGTTATGATGCCGTGAACGACGGCGAGACCCAGTCCTGTTCCTTTACCCAGTTCCTTCGTAGTGAAGAACGGTTCGAATATGCGGTGGCGTGTCTGTTCATCCATACCGTGACCTGTATCCGTTACACTGATACAGATGTACCGCTCCTCTTTGGCTGCCGAGAATCGCTTTTGCAGTTCCCATCCCATCACAGTCGTTCCTTTGAACGAGAGAGCCCCGTTACCGTCCATCGCATCGCGCGCATTCACACAGAGATTCATGAACACCTGATTGAGCTGGTTGGCGTCTCCGAATATGTGAGGTAACTGCTGATCCATTGCCACGGTGAACCTTATATTCTTCGGAAACGTCCCCGAGAGAAATTTTATAATGTCTTCGAGGATGACGGTCATTTCGAGTGGTGTGAACTGCGGTTCGCTCTTCCTTGCGAACATCAGGATTTGCTGGACAAGCTTTGATCCGCGTTTGATCGCGCTTGTGTTGATATCAATAATCTGCGTTACTTTCTCGTCGTTTGGTAACAGGCGCCTCAGACTTGACGAATTAACCATCATGATCTGGAGTATATTGTTGAAATCGTGTGCAATGCCTCCCGCGAGCGTTCCGAGGCTTTCCATCTTTTGTGCCTGGCGCAGTTCTTCCTCCAGTTGTTTGCGTTCTGTCATATCGCGGCCGATGGTGATGAATCCCGCGAGTTCGTCCTGGACAATGAGGGGAGTAAAGGAAAAATTAATGGGAAAGTTTTTACCGTCCCGGCAGATGAAATCTGCATCGAAACTCGTCTCCTGTATCTTTTTCCGTTTCACGAAGGTCTTGTACTCGTCGAGGTATTCTTTTTGTACGATGAATTTCTGAAGCGGTTCACCGATGAGTTCCCGTTCCTTATACCCCAGTTTCGTCCCGACGGTTTTCCCGCGGATCACTTCTATCCTGAAGGCATCATCCATCATGATGAAAATATCATTCATGACGTTGAGTGCGGTTTTGAACGAATCGTAGAGAGGATTGCTGCTTATCTTGTGCCGAAAGATGAAGTAAACGGAGAGAAGCAGAGCAAAGGTGCAGAGGTAAAAATACCACTCGGTACTTAGGTTAAAGACGCCGAAAAATATCGATTCGGTAAACGGGCCGGGAAGGATAAGGAGTAAAACTATAAAGGAACCCAGTATAAAATCAGCTTTCCAGAGCCTTTGGCGAAAATCCCGTGAGATATCGAAAAGAAGTGCAATGCCGATGCTGAAAAGAACGGACATCCACGTCACATAGAAAATATAACCGCTCTGTGAGATCGTTTTTTCAAATGTAATCGGTTTAGGAATAAATCCCATGAGTAGCACGGCATACGAGAAGAGACCGACAACGTAGATGGCGTAGTGTATTTTTTTTGATTTAAGGATTTCCTTGCTGCGAACAAAGAGAGTAATAAAATGGATGAAGAAAAACGGAAACAGAGCGTAGAGAAAAAGGCTGACACTTTCCAACGTATGGGCAAATTTGGAATCAGACGTTTTTGTCATCAGGAAGAGAATAGCGCCGAAAACGATCAGACAGTTCACCAGAAAGAAGTAAAAGTGAGCGATCTGGTATTTTCGCGTTTTTGAAATTATGATGAGCGCGAGAAGAAAATTTGCGATCGAGTATGCGACAGAAACGGAGAAATATGAAAGACTGAATATCATTTATTCTTGTGTGAGGTTGCGATACCGTTTTAATTTTCCTTCAACTACGGCAAGGAGAAGATCCGCGTCGAGTGGTTTCGTGAGGTAATCGTCGACGCCGAGCTGAACGCCCGATCTGATGATAACACCGTCGGAGAGAGAGCTCATGAAAATGAACGGGATGTTTTTTAGCCGAAGCTGATCCTGAACAATACTGAAAAACTTAAATCCGTCGAGTTCCCCTACAGGAAATTTGATGTCGCTGAGAATGAGATCGACGGGCGTGGTTTTTAACTTCTCGACGGATGATTCGATGTCGAGGGCCGTATATACCTGGTATCCTCCGTCCGTCAGGATTTTTTCAAGGGTTTTCAGAAGAACCTCATCGTCATCAACGACAAATATCCGGCCCTTCGTGGCAATCCGCTGGTAGCACGAGAGGATATACGGCTCGAGCATCTGGGCTTCCTCGGCCGTGATGTTGAATATTTGCTTGATCTTATTCAGCTCCTCACGGTTTTGAACGTCAATGTTTCCCGAGATGATTTTCTTCTCAACAGCTTTGGCATAGAGTTCCAGCCGTACGTCTGTTTCCACTATTAGGTGTTCGTCGAACGTAAGTTCGAGCAGTTCCTTCAACTGCATAAGCATGCGGGCGTCTTCAACTGTGGGTTGTCCGCTCTCGTAGCACGGTAACATTTTTGTCTTGTAGAAACCCTTTCGCCCCTCGGGAGTGTTTGGTATCTTTGCGCCGAGAAGCTCCATCTTGTGATCGAACTCGTGCGCGATCTTCTCGAGCCGACGGAGGAGAGTCTGCTCCATTTCGCTGCGGAGGTCGGTGCGGATTTTCTGTATTTTGGCGTTCTGTTTCTGCATCAGCTGTGCGTGCTCTTCCTCCAGTTTCTTCCGCTCGGTTTCAATCGTGGATTCCGCTTCCTGCTGAATGCGCCGACGCTCTGCTGAGGTCTGTTCCTCGAGCGCCTTTCGGTATTCCCGCTCCAGCTCCTGACGGATAGCAATCCGCTTTTGTTCAAGCTTTTCTTCCTCTGCCTTCTTCAGCGCTTCGGCCTGTTCGAGCTTGTTGTTTTCGACTTCGTTGTTTAGTTCATTTCGTCTTTGGGAATACGTATTTTCAAGTTCTGCCCGCTGGTCGTCGTACTGCTTAGTCAGTTGTTCGCGTTCGTGCGCCAACCGCTTATCATGCTCTTTCGTGAGCTCCTCAATGATTCTCTCACGCTCCATTTTCTGTTCCTTGAGGCTCTGCTCACGAATTACCGACTCCGTCTTCCGGATTCCCTCAAGAAGTTTCCGGTTGAACTGTTCCTTGAGCTTGCTTTCCCGCTCCTCAAAGGATTTTCTTTCTGCAGAAAGGATGGAATCGCGTTCCTTTTCCGCCGCTTCCCGCAGTGTATCTATCTCTACTTCATACTGCTTGTGCAACTGAGCCTTGATCTGGTCCTCTGTTGTGGCAAGTTCAGCCCGGTGCTGTTTTGCCAGACGTTCCTCCGCGCTGGCGATTTCTACTTCCAGTTGCTTTTGCTGGGCCTGCGCAGTACTTCCGGCTTCCGACTTAAGACGGTGACGTTCCTCGGAAAGCACCTTCTCGAATTTCTTTGCGTATTCTGCTTCCACCTCCTGCCTGAGTGCTGCGCGTTTTTGTTCGTACTTCTCAGTTTCAGTTTTCCGAATTTCCTCGAGTTGTTTCAACAGCCGCCGCTCTACCTCTTCGTTCAGTTGCTGTTCTTTCTGGTTCTGCATTTGGTCGACTTGCGTGCGGAGCTCGTCGTACTTGGCTCTCAGAGCGTCACGCTCTTGCGTGATCTTCTCGTCATGCTCTTTGGTCAATTCCTCAACCAGACGCTCCTGCTCTGTCGGTTTTGATTGCTGGCCCCGCTCGCGCATGAGGGATTCGGTCTTACGTACTGCACTCAGAAGTTTTTCATTGAATTGCGATTTGAGTATCTGCTCACGCTCGTCGAATGTCGCCCGCTCCTGCTCCAGAAGCTCCTGTTGCTCCTTCTTTAATCGCTCCCGCATATTTGCCATTTCTTCTTCGTACTGCTGGGTGACCTGGGACTTCATTTCCGTTTCGAGGAATGCAAGCTCAGAACGATGCTGATTATCAAGTCGATCCTCAGCTTTCAGGATTTCTTCGTCAAGTTTCTTCTGAAATTCGATTTCTGCCTGGCTGCGCACGTCGGCAATTTGCTGTTCGTACTTTGCGCGCAGTACATCATGCTGTTTTTCAAATTTTACACGTTCATCCTGGAGAATCTTTGCGGCACGCTCTTCAGCTTTGTGAAGTTCCTGTGTGAAGCGGGTACGGTATTCGCTCTCGATCTGCTGCCGGAGGGTCTGTTCCAGCATCTCCTGTGAGACATCCTCTTCCATGGGTTTTTCTTCAGCCTGAATTTCCTCCACGATGGCTTCGGCAGGTGGTTTCGCTGCGGAAGCAGACTTCTTCGTAGTCGTTGGCTTGTTCTCAAAAAGCGATATTCGTTCCTCGAATGCGATAATGAACGGATTCCGGGAGTCTAATTTTTTTGCCTCTATCAGCTGCTGCTTCGCTAGATCAAATTTTCCCTCAAGGATAAATTTATCTGCCTGCCGCAGACAATGCCTAAAAGCTTCACGGATGGAATCAGGATTTAACGGTTGTGTCTCTTTCGCCACGAATGCCTCGATTTACACAAAGAAATGATAAATTTGTCTGAATGAATTTGTCATCAGCCCGCTTCTTTATGATTTAAACGGATATCCACTGGCACTAATATATAAAAATGACGCAAAATGTCAAATAGTATGTGATTGTAGCTAAATCTTGAGGATTTAATTGAAAAAAATTTGACAATTGTGAAAAAAAACAGTAACTTCCCCCGAATAAAGGGACAAGTTATAACGTATGAGGAAGTGGAGATGGAACGTATACCGCGAGGGGTGATTTGTGTGTTTCTTTTTACTTTTCTTTGCGGAGGGGCTGTTTATCCGCAATTATATGAGCGAAAAATTGTGGAATACGTCCGGATGATTTCCGAAGGGAAGAGCGAGGAAGTTCTCTCAAAACTGCCCGACCTGAAAACGAAGTTCCCTCACGCAGCGGGGATGATATATATAGAAGGACTTGTCGCTCTAAAAGGGGAGGAATCGGTAAAATGCTTTCATGTTATTGCCGACAGCTTCCCGCGGAGCGAATGGGCCGATGATGCCCTTGCGAGATTATTTGAGTACCATATGCGTGTCGGCGATCCCCGTGAAGCGGAAGCAAGCCTCCAGCGTCTTCAGCACAATTTTCCTCAGTCGCCTTACATCACAACCGACTATCTTC
>CAYGXH010000210.1:0-5819 GCA_964353675.1 uncultured Chlorobiaceae bacterium | reverse complement strand
TACTCCGGATTTTCCCATCATCTCCCCGCAGGGGTATCCAGACTACCCCCAAGTTACGTTCGTCTAAAAATCCTCGGCTGGAGGGCAGTTTTTTCACAAAGAATGCCATTCTAGAGAGTATCTAGACCGCGTAATACGTGTAATCCTTCCTTGAATTTAGATAGTTTATTTAGTACTATTCACCATGCTGAGGAAGGGAGTATGGTTATGTTCGATTGACCTGCCCCCATTTTATGTACCAAGTGGAATGATTGTCAATTCCATGCTGGACTGCTACCTGTCGGAAATACAGGGCTATCCAACGGGATATTGTACGTAACACCAGTAAAAAATGTCTAATTCAGGAAGAAAAATATGCTCAATAAATTTGACACAAAGAAGAATAAAAAGGATATCATGGACCGAAAAACTGAAGCCGTGTCAATAATAGGAGCAAATACACGAAGAACAAGGAAGAAAATGATCAATATATATTTTAAAGTGCGATTATTGTTAATCCTGTCAATTTGCGGATTGTTTTTCTATCCGTCTGATGCGGTCTTCCCTCAAAGAAAACATGATTCAAAAATAATTTTTCTTCAATTGAGGATGAAGGATGATTTAATAACGCTCGTCAACATGACGATACGACCTGGCTATCTTAAACCTCAGCGTACTGCCGGCGCGAAAGGAGATATTCTCTACGATGTTTCTGATATGTCCGGTACCTCACTCTGGCAGGGGGTGAGCAGTAATCCTTCCCATCGCCGGTTAGAATATGAAGATCCCGATCATCCCGGAAAAATCCTCAGCAAAGTTATTGACCAGAACGATGTGAGATTCACCATCCGGATTCCTTACGATCCAGGAATCAAGACTGTCTCATTCTATTCTCTGCAAGAATCTGTCGCACCGTTGAAAATAAAACAATCCTCTTCGATCCTGATTGGTACAATCGAGCTTCAATTAGACAATTTGAAGGGACGATGATGAAAAACATTCGATTGCGATTCACCTTAATTGTTTTTCTCATTGTCTTCCCTTGGAAGCTAACGTTCGCACAGGCAACATTAACGCAGATATTGAACAATGGTCCATCAAGCAACCGTATTAACGTTGTTTTTTTTCCTGACGGATATACAGAGTCTCAGTTACCTAAGTTCCTTAATACAGATGTCTATCTAATGATGAACAGTTTCTTTAATAACTTGCCATTTAATGAATATAAAAGTTTTTACAACGTATATGTGATCTCGGTCGCGTCGAATGAATCGGGATCTGACCATCCCTCATCAGGAATTTACCGTGACACCTATTTTAGCTCAACATTCGAGACAGCCGGAATTGCCAGGCTGCTGACGCTTTCGGGAAATGGTTATATGCGCGCCGATTCTCTCCTCCAGCAATTTGTGCCCGATTATGATTTAGTTGTCGTGGTCGTTAATGATCCGGAATATGGTGGCTCGGGCGGCGGGATAGCTGTTACGTCAATTCATAGCGCCGCTCCGGAAGTGGTTGTTCATGAGATGGGGCATTCCTTCGGTGGTCTGGCTGACGAATACGACACTTATACTCCCGGATATTCGGGTTATGAGGGGCCCAACACGACGGCAGAAACGCGGCGCGATTTTATCAAATGGTTTGACTGGATCCTGGATGCTACGCCAATTCCCACGCCTCCGATATCAGAATATTCCGACGTTGTCGGGCTTTTTGAAGGGGCTTGCTACGAACTCTACGGATGGTACCGTCCGAAGTTAGCGTGCAAAATGCGCTCCCTGGGGCCCCCATTTTGCGAGGTGTGTGGCGAACAATTATTAAAAATGCAGTACGCGAGACTTGCAATGATCGATTCATCATACCCTGCGTCGGCGTTTATTTCCCTTGTAAATACTGAATCTGCAACACTGGGAATCGTTCCGCTCGTGCCGGTGTCGCATACGCTGAATGTGCGTTGGTATGTGAACGGATTATTGGCTCCCACTGATACTTCATCCACGTTCTCTACTACTGGAAGAGAACTCGGAAACGGATCATCTACAGTAACCTGCAAGATAATTGATAACACGGACCTCGTGCGGAATGATCCGGCTCAGTATCTCCAAGATTCATCAAGTTGGACTATTACAGTATCGGGTGTTATTTTCTCTCCCCCCGACCTTGCCGCACCGGATGATGGCATGACAAAGGTGTCTTTAAATCCCACGCTGAGTTGGCATCCCGTTCCGGGAGCAACTTCGTATCGGTTACAGCTTGCCGCAAGCGCCGATTTTTCTGAAACAATATTTTTTCAGGTGAATATTCCCGACACGTCTTTTACTGTTTCACTTCCCAATTCCGGTCAATATTTCTGGCGTGTTGCTTCTGAAGATCTTCAAGGTCACAGCGCGTATTCTTTCCCGCGAAGCTTTTTCACCATCATTTCAATTCCTTCTCTGGTAAAACCACCCAATGGCTCAACAGATCAATTGATACCGTTTGTTTTTAAATGGCGAAAAATAGGCGGAACTGTGTCGTACCGGTTACAAGTGGCATCTGATTCGTTCTTTACCTTGATGGTAAAAGATACCGCAAACATCACCGACACTGTATGTCATTCGAGCGAACTAACTACTTTCGAGAAATACTATTGGCATGTTAGTGCTAAAAATCCGGTTGATTCAAGTCAATATTCCGCGACGTGGTCATTTCTAACGATCGATGATATTCCCCCCCTCAGTGCAGATAAAAATGTTGTTGATTTCCGTCAATCCGTAGAGGTTGGCACCTCGAAAGTTGATAGTATCACCATGCGGAACTCATGGGGAATCCCCGTTAAAATCACATCAGTGAAACCGAGTTTTACCGATGTTTCGGTATACCCTGAATCAATAACGATAGGTCCAAAAAGCACGCAAAAATTTTATATTACCTTCTCACCACAGAGCTCGGGAGGACGTGTGGGAGAGATTTATTTCTATAACCTTGGTCCAATATCCCCATTTGTAGTTGGGCTGCTCACTGCTGCCTATTATCCTCCCGAATTTAATTACACGGTATCATCTCGATGGTCGATATTCTCTTTACCTATGAATGTGTATAACCCGAGGGTTTCAGTGTTATTCCCATCAGCACTTAAAGGTCCATACTGTTTCACGGCCGACTCTGGGTATCAGTTGAAGGATACACTGGAGAAAGGGATCGGATACTGGATCAGGTTTCCCTCGGAAGGAACTGTCAAAATCTTTGGTCATCCAGTAGAAGCTGAAACAATTGTAGTTAGGAATGGTTGGAATCTCGTAGGGACAATCCATACCCCATTGCTAGTAACCGCCGTTAGATCGGATCCGCCGGGTATGGTAGTCAGCAATTTTTTCGGGTACGAAGGTGGATATACTGTTGCAGATACGCTGATGCCCGGGTGTGGTTATTGGGTGAAAGCAGGTGAAGAAGGTAGATTGATATTATCATCGTTAGGTAATGTACCGATGAGTAGCCAGATAAAGATTATACCAGGTTCAGAGTTACCACCAGCCCTACCTGATGAGAATGTGGGATCAGGTAAATTAATCCCCACGAGGTACGAGTTGGGGCAGAATTATCCGAATCCGTTCAACCCATTAACGAGAATAACCTATGGCTTGCCTGAGCGGAGCACGGTGAAGCTAGAAATCTTTAACATGCTCGGACAGAATGTAGCCACTCTAGTGAACGGAGATAAAGAAGCCGGGTATCACACGGTTGAGTGGAATGCTCCTATAGGTTCAGGACTGTACTTCTACCGCATGACAGCAGTATGTTCATCTGAACCCAGCAAGACCTTCACGCAAGTGAAGAAAATGTTGCTCGTGAAGTAACCTTTAAGATGTAGGCTCAGCATCCCCGTCGTTACCAATCCCTCCCTATTGGAACGACAAGCTGAGCCTACATATATACTCGATTTTTCCATCATCTTTTTACTTTTTGGTCAGCCTCTTGGGGATGAGTTAGAGATAAGGATTTAAATAATGATAGGCCAAACCATATCACATTACAAGGTCCTCGAAAAGCTCGGTGAAGGCGGAATGTGCGTGAGATATAGCTCCTGTCTCTCTTGTTCGCACTTCGTACTTCCCGCGCCCCGATGTTAGCCGGCAAATAGATAAAGTGTGTCCGATGGTGTCCATGATAAGGATAACAAATGCAATAAAACGTACCCCACCAGGGCTGACATTATTATTGCTTGCTCCTGTGTTGGGGGAACTCGTCTCAGCTCATCAGACCCCTTTGGAGTTCGTTAATCCTTTGAACTTCATCATTCTGTCATTACCTTATGGCTTTGGAGCGCTCATTTGCCGCGAGTTGGTGGTTCGATGGCAGAAAGGGCGACTTGGCTTGTTACTCCTTGGAGTGGCTTATGGTGTGTATGAAGAGGCGATCGTCGTTTACTCTGTTTTTGATCCCAAATGGACAGAACTTGGTACTTTGGCGCACTATGGTTTCTTTGCGGGGGTTAATTGGACTTGGGGTGCGGTCACAGTTCACTTTCACACTCTCATCAGCATTGGCGCCAGTGTTGTACTGACCGAGCTTTTGTATCCTGAGCGACGGCGTCAGCGTTGGCTTGGCAATAAAACTCTAGCGAGTTGCTTTGTAGGTATCCTATTGTGGATTCCGATTATGTGGCTCATCATGATTCTGGATATGGGACGCACTTTCCCGCCGTGGGGATGGTACGGTTTATCCTGGTTGGCTGTCCTTATGTTGGGGTGGGCTGCTTACCATCTACCAAGCCAGCCACTTCCCGCTATCAAGCGAACTGTTCCTCGGCCAATATTCTTCTTCTTGTTAGGCCTGGTGAATATGTTCGTTTTCTTTTTTACTGTTTACCTGACACCTGAGTTTAGAGTTATCCCCTTGTGGGCGACTTTGCTATGGCTCCTAATACTCGACGTTGGAACATTATGGGTGGTTCTACATTGGTCAGGAAATGGATGTAGCTGGGATGACCGCCACCGTCTGGCTTTGATCGCGGGTCTGCTTGGGTTCTTTGTGTACTTTAGCTTTGATAAAGATTTAGAGCAATGGACAGGGACCAGTATTGTAGGTCTTGCAACGGTCATTGGATTGTGGCAATTAGGTCGCACTGTAGGCCGGCGCATACGGTCTCAAAGCGTAATAGATGGTTAGACATCTCATGATAATGCTGGCTAACCACGTCGTGCACCCGACGCGGCTACCGCCTCCCCCCAGCAAAGGATTTAGTTATTCCGCCAAGTCTTGCCCACAAGCAAGCCCCGCGAAGGAGGGAGTGCCTTTATGTTGGACTTTCCCACTCCCAGTCTAATACAATTTTTAAACTTTCAACGGAAAATGGAATTTATAGAATAGTATTGCGGTGGGATATTTTGGTGTGATTAAAAAATATTTTTTAGAAAAATTTATTAGGTCATTTTACCTCCTTCCGATGATGGCACGAGCCCTAAAACCAGAATTTGATGGAAAGAAACCGACTGCCACCAATAAATTCCCTTTAATGCCAACAGCATAAATGGGTCCTTCGTACAATCCTAACTCGGTCCGATAGCTATGCCATGAAATACCATTATAGTGTGAGAGTTGACCCCTTTCTCCTCCAATAACAATATCATTAATATCGTTTCCTCGGATCGTAAATAACCGGTAATTGTCAACATCTCCAATCCCGTGACGAGACCACATGGGAGTTTTATCTTTAATAACCCGTTTACTATGTATACCATTTCCTACTGTATAATATATCGAACTTGGTTTAAACCATATCCCACTGAGATATTCAGAGAGGCCATCCGTTGGGAGTGGCATCACTTCTATATTTGTAATACTGAAAATATTGGATATAA
>CAYGXH010000209.1:0-5827 GCA_964353675.1 uncultured Chlorobiaceae bacterium | reverse complement strand
CGGTATTTATCCGGCTGTCGATCCACTAGATTCAACATCCAGAATACTCGAACCGGGTATCGTTGGTGAAGAACACTATAGGGTCGCGAAGCGTGTAAAAGAAATTCTCCAGACCTACAAAGATTTACAGGATATCATAAATATCCTTGGCATGGATGAACTCTCCGATGATGATAAGCTCAGTGTCGCACGGGCGAGGAAGATACAGAAATTCCTCTCACAACCATTTTTTGTAGCCGAAGAGTTCACCGGCAGGCCGGGCAGGTACGTCAAGCTGACCGAAACAATCCGAGGATTCAAGGGAATCATTGAAGGTGAGTTTGATCATATCCCTGAACAAATGTTCTACATGGCGGGAACCATCGATGAGGTTACCGAGCGTTATCAGAAAGAGGGAATGTAGGAGAACCACGTGGCTGATAAGTCGTTCAGACTTGAAATCGTTACACCCACAAAAGTGATTTTCGAGGGTGAGGTTAACAGTTTCAGTGCACCCGGAGTGATGGGGGGATTTCAGGTTTTGTATAACCATGCTCCTCTTCTTGCAGAAATTGGTATCGGTGCAGTAAAGATTCAGAAGCCGGATGGCAGTGAACTTCGGTTTGCAACCGGCGGCGGATTCGTTAATGTACTCGATAATCGCGTGACACTGCTTGCCGAGAGCGTCGAAAGAGCGGCTGAGATTGACACGGAGCGCGCTCAGACAGCACGCGACCGGGCGCGGCAGAAACTCGGTGAAAAAATAAACGATATTGAATTGCACGAAACCAAGCAGGCGCTCCAGCGTGCGCTCAATCGTATTCGAATTGCTGAAAAACAATAAAAAATCAACGGAGAAATTAAAGAAGCCCACCCGACCGAGCAGTCGGTGTGGGCTTTTCGTTTGACCGGGAAGAGAAAGGAAAGTCGATCGTACCCTATGCGCTTAACACATGCAGAGATTGATCTGAATAAGCTCCGGAATAATCTTAATGAAGTAAAACGGGCGATCACTCCCGATGTAAAAATCATGGGAATAGTGAAAGCAAATGCATATGGTCATGGACTAGTCGAAATCTCGAAGGCGCTCGTCGGCTGCGGCATCGATTACCTCGGTGTTGGATTTCTCGAAGAGGGTATCATCCTTCGTCAGGAAGGAATTACGGTGCCCATACTTGTCCTTGGCGGTGTATTGGGGAGCCAGGTGAGGGAGTTCCTTGAAAACAAACTCGAAATTACGGTTTCGTCAATTGAAATCGCTGAACGTATCGAGCAGGAGGTTCAGCGGGAAAACCGTAAAAAAGCCCGCGTTCATCTTAAAATTGATACAGGTATGGAGCGTATAGGCGTGCATGCGGAGACAGCTCTGCCGTTTGTTGAACGGGTTTCGAGAATGCCGCATATAGACGTGGTTGGAATTTACAGTCACTTTGCTACATCCGACGAAAACGATAAATCTTTTGTGAAGTATCAACTGAATCGTTTTACGGAACTTCTTCAGAAAGTACAATCGGCGGGCATTCATATCCCTGAAATTCATTTCGCCAGCAGCGGGGCAATACTCGATTCACCGGATACCTATTTCACCATGGTGAGGCCCGGGATTATACTATATGGTGTTTATCCATCGCAGGAAACGTCGGAACGTTTTCCCGTGGAGCCGATATTGACTCTCAAATCAAACATCGTCTTCCTGAAGGAATTGGCTCCGGGTACGAGCATAAGCTACGGAAGGAAATATTATACAAAAGACCGGATACGGGTCGCCACCATTCCGATCGGATATGGTGACGGGTACAATCGTGGATTGACAAATATTGGCGAAGTATTAATAAGGGGAAAACGTTTTCCTGTTGTCGGTGTCGTTTGTATGGATCAGATAATGGTCAACGTCGGACACAAAGCTGAAGTTCATGTCGGAGATGAGGTGGTACTGATTGGTTCGAGCGGCGATCAGACTATTTCGGTATGGGATCTCGCACTAAAATGCGGTACGAATGCATACGAGTTCCTTACCAGTCTTGCGGCTCGTGTGCCGCGAAAATTTCTTCATTAAAATAAGGAAATGGAACAATGCCAAATGTATATGCCCTGATTATGGCCGGCGGTGCCGGAACGAGATTCTGGCCCCGCAGTCGGGAAAAAACTCCAAAACAGCTCCTGGAAATCGTCGAAAAGGGAACAATGCTCCAAAATACCGTAAACCGCATCAGTGATATCATTGAGCCGAAGAATATTCTGATTGTAACCTCGAAGATTCAGAAATCCACGGTTGTAAAGCAGATTCCCATGATCCCGGATGAGAACATCATAGAAGAACCGCTCGGTCGTAATACGGCTCCCTGCATCGGACTTGCAAGTCTTTTCATTCGCCGCATGGATCCCGAAGCGGTAATGGTGGTTCTGCCGGCCGATCACATCATACATAAAGAAGAAGAGTTCTATAAAGTTATGCGGCTCGCAATCTGGGTGGCATATGAATCCGGAAAGCTCATCACCGTTGGCATACAGCCGACGAGACCCGAAACCGGCTATGGTTATATTCAGGTAATCGACGAAAAAGACGGTAGCAATCCGTACATCGATAAAGGCGTGTACAATGTTAAAACATTCGCCGAGAAGCCGAGTGTCGAAATAGCAAAAAAATTCATCGAGAGCGGCGATTTTTTATGGAACAGCGGTATGTTTGTATGGCGCGTGGACGCGGTACTTCGGGAAATTGAGCGATTTTTACCGGAATTGTATCAGGAACTTATCAAAATTGATAAAGTGATAGGAAGTGAAAAATATGAGAACATCGTGGAGACTGCCTATCGGATGATTCGTGGAATTTCCGTAGATTATGGTGTGATGGAAAAATCCCGTGATGTCTACGTCATCAAGGGTAATTTTGGATGGAGTGACGTCGGCTCGTGGGACGAAGTCTATCGCATGTCCGGGAAGGACGATAAGGGAAATACAGTAACTGGTCAGGCGTTCCTGCTGGGAACAAAGAACAGTTATGTACACGCGGGAGATAAATTCGTTGCAACGATCGGCGTCGAGGACCTGATTATTATCGCGGCTGATGATGCCGTCCTGGTATGCCGGAAGGGGCAGTCACAGGATGTAAAGGAGGTGGTCGATTATCTTCGCCGTAAGCAGAAGGCAGATTACTTGTGACGAGGAATCTCCTTGCTGCAATGGGGAGTGTAATATGCACGCTCGTGCTGAGCGGATGTGTCGCATCACCGCGGTTTACGTCAGTTGAGTATCCCGTAACAAAAACCGTCGATGGATCGGTTGTAGAGGAGGGTATTGCTTCTTACTACGCTGATGAATTTAACGGGAGGAAGACATCGAACGGAGAGATTTACGACATGAATGCGCTGACAGCGGCTCATCAGACACTGCCATTTAACACGAGAGTGAGGGTTACAAATCTCGGTAATGGAATGTCGGTAGTCGTCCGTATCAACGACCGCGGACCGTTTAAAGATAACAGAATAATTGACCTGTCGCTTGAGGGAGCGAGGTCAATAGGAATGATAGGACCCGGCACTGCGCGGGTAAGAATCGAAGTAATTGAATCGGCGAAAAAAGAGTAAGACTTCTCTGATTTTCATAGAGAGGGAGATGAAGAGGAGACCCGGAAACTTTTTCGCAGGAAATAGAGTTATAAATTAATCAACTCAGATTTTACTTAAAACCGTAATAATCACAAGGAATAGACATTACCTTTGTTACGAATTAAACATTTTCATCGGACTACGCTGATTGTACTCGGTCTTTTTTTCTCTCTGATTACCGGCTTCATCAATGAACCAAGGCTGATCGAAGGGAGACCTCTGCCGCCGTTGGATGAAGGCCTTATTGAAGCTGTGAGCGATGGGATAGAAAATCGCTTACGCGAGGGCAATCATTTTGATCATATTGAATTAGTAAAACAATATTCCAATATGTACGGCGTGGATTTTCGTCTGACCCTTGCGATTATACGACAAGAATCCCGGTTCAATAATGAGTTAGTCAGCAGCAAGGGGGCAATCGGTTTGATGCAGTTGATGCCGGTGACGCACATGGAAGTAGCTGAGAAACTTGAACTGGAAAATCTTCATTTACCGGAACAAAACATCAGGAGCGGTGTATATTATTTTTCTCAGCTCCGTAATCTTTTCTCGGGTACGAATCCGCAGGATGAAATTTCTCTTACACTCGCTGCGTACAATGCGGGTCCAGGTCGCATTTATGATGCCCAGGATCTGGCGGCGTACATGGGAGAGAATCCCAACAGTTGGCAAATCATTGAGAAAATGTTGCCGCTTCTTTCAAAGCGGTACTATACACTGCATAGATCTGTGTGGGAGGATGGCAAACCGCGTTCCGGTTATTTCGGGAGCTGGCGGCAAACCGTATCGTACGTTGAAAGCGTCATAAAAGTTTACAACGAGTACTCTCACATCAAAGGTTAATCACCATCATCAAAAATGGAATCGGACTTCCATTTTTCATCCCAACAATTCTAACCGCCTTAATCATTGTTACGGAAATTGATATATATCAGGAGAGGATGAATAACTATCTCTAGTGGTGTGAGTGGGGCAATTTTATGGCTGGCAGAATATCAGACTTGTCTTGTCAGGGGTACATTCTACATTTTTTCGTTTCCACAATGGACTTTTTATGGCAGGAGAATTGCGCAGGCAAACACGGTAGTCCAGAGTCCGTTTTTATCCCCTTCCGCAGATTGTGTCACGTTGTAGGTTTTAACGATTTTGCCGCTCATCTTGAACAGCTTCTCGCGTTCGTCCCACGCCGTGTAGGGATCGAATTCGAGCCCGAGTGTTGTTGCCAGCATCGTAGCAGCGAGATCTTCCGAGTAGTCGCCTGCACGTTCATCGGTTTCACCGAACGGATGGTGCTCCGAAAGATAACCATACATCGAGTTGTCGGCCGGCTGTGCTACGCCGATTGATGCGGCGATCAGCCGGTTAGGTTCATTCGTTGCGTTCCGCGCCATGACTGCGAATGTAATTTGTCCTGCCTGAAGGAGCTTAAGGCCATCATCCGGGGGAATTCTCTTGCAACCGGGTGGAAATATGCTCGATACTGTAACCAGGTTGCATTTCTCGATTTTGGCATCACGCAGTGCTAATTCAAACGATTGCAGATAATCTTTATGTCGGCCGACTCCCTTAGTGAAGCAAATTTTTGTTGGAACGTACACTTCGAACTTCTCCTATGATGTAGTGGTTATGTGGGTACCTGTATGTATGATGTTATCTTTGAACCGGTGTAATTATATTCAATATTTAAATAAAATCCAAAGATATTTTTTATTATTTTCAACCGAGCGCTCAGGAATTATCTCTCCGCATTTGTCTTTCGACCTCTCTTTTTTTAATTGCTTCGCGTTTGTCGTATGATTTTTTCCCGCGCGCGAGTCCGAGTTCAAGTTTGGCAATGTTGTGTTTGAAATAGACACGCAGAGGTATTAGTGTGAGTCCTTTTTCGGTTACCCTTCCTATGAGCCGGCGGATTTCCCGTTTATGGAGGAGCAGTTTCCGGTCGCGTTTAGGGTCGTGGTTGTTGATATTTCCTTTTTCGAACGGATTGATATGCATGCCGATGAGCCAGACTTCACCTTTACGGATAGCGGCGTAACCGTCCTGCAGGTTAGCGGTTCCTTGTCTTAGAGATTTAACTTCAGTCCCTTTGAGTGCGATCCCCGTCTCGAATCGATCGATAACGAAGTACTCATGGAGGGCTTTACGGTTGGTGACGACGGTCTTTTCTTCGTCGCTCTTATCGGTGTTCATTTGAGATGGTTCATGTTGCGATTAATAATACGTAATAGGGCCGGAAAATG
>CAYGXH010000208.1:0-5830 GCA_964353675.1 uncultured Chlorobiaceae bacterium | reverse complement strand
GGATGTTTGATTCGCCCATGTACTCAACGGGGTATGAGTGCATGTGCATGTCAATGATGGGAAGGTTTTTATTTGTAGTCGTCTGAGCGGATATCAAATAGGGGATTCCCACCAGAACAAAAACGATGAGTTGCAATTTCATAATCTTCCTTCGCTTATTTAAAGAGTGTTCGCATAATGTCTACAGTAAAAATGCGATCCGAATTAGGCGGATTGAACTTTACCAGCCTTCGGCGGATGATGAGCAGAAGCGATTTTTATAGATGCCGGCACGCGGCATATTGGCCGACTTACACTTTACACTTCCCATCCGTACGCGTGCGCGATTGCCAGGAATACCTCGTTGATTACTTTCTCTCCCGAGTCACCGTTGGTCATGATTACAACCCCATCCGGATTTTCAACTGAAAGAACCATGTGACATCGATAGCCACCGTTCCCACCGCTGTGCTGGAACCGGAAGATACCTTCACTTGGCAAGGAAAGCCCGAGCCCGAAATCGTCAATTTGCCTGGTCAGCATTTGTCGCGCAAGGTGGTGGGGGAGAAGCGTGTCTGATTTTCCGTGATAAGCTCGCCATAGTTCAATCATAAAGGATGCCAGGTCAGTTGGGTTTGTCCAAAGCCCACCGGCCGCTTGCTCCGGAAGCGTGTGCCATGATCCTCTCATCGGAATTCCGTCGGCAAGATGGCCCACAGCGGCCCGTGACCGCAATTGTTCGGGTAACGGCTGCTCAAAGGTGCTGGAAGTCATACCTGCCGGCTGCAGGACAAGCTCCCGGGCAAGCTGCGCGAACGGACATCCCGACACGTCGGTCAGGAGTAATTCAAGCACGATGTAGCCCCCGCCGGAATAGAGGTATGTGGTCCCGGGTTTAACGACTGGCCGAACTGATTCCGTGGATGCAGAACACTCGCCATTGAGAATCTGAACAAGTGTAGGGAGTTCGGCTTCGGCGGCGAATTCCGGCACGCCGTGCATGGACAGACCGGCGGAGTGACTCAGCAGTCGGCGGAGAGTGACTGGCTGGTCCCTGGTTAAATCATTCTCCGGAACTTTCCATGACCTTAGCTTTCGGTTCACATCTTCGTCAAGGGAGAGCTTGCCTTTTTCTACCATACGCAGCGCGACGACAGCGGAGACCGGCTTGGAGATAGAGGCGGCCTGGAACAGGGTTGTGCTGTCCACGCGTTCACTTTTTCCGAATTCGCATACACCGTAACCCTTCGTCCAATGGATGCGCCCGCGATGAATAACCGCTATACTCACACCTGGAACATGGTGTCTTTCCAGTAACTCAGCTATCGCATCTACCGGAATCGGAACGCCTGCCGTAACACGTACTCCAAGTGCAGAATTCCTGTCGCTTGAACAACTCACATCGGCGAAAATAGAGACAGCAAAAAGACAGATCCACAAGGTGTTTATTCTTACCATATTAAACAGTTCCCAAGTCTATTTTCGTAGCAAACCAACGGCGCATAACTTTGGCAAAATAATGCAATCCGTCTCTGACGGAGTGAACTTTACCCGCCTTCGGCAGGTGATGAGTGGATGTTAGTTTATTTATGTTGTTAGTTGCCTTTTATTTTTTCTTTTAATTCTCTTATCCTTTTAAAATCTACCCAATAAATATCTCCAATATTTTTATCATTACCCCTTTGAAAAAATAAATATTTTCCATCAGGTGATACGCTTGCACACATCTCACATTGGTCAGTGTTTATCAGATTGCCCAAATTTATTGATTTTGACCATTCACCGGTTTCTTTTTTAAAACTTATGTATAAATCGCAGCTACCAAAACCGTTTTTATTATTGCAATCATAAATCAAGTAACTCTCATCAGGGGCAATGAAGGGATGAGAAGAAACAACAGAATCTGCCTGATTTATGTTTTCGTTCAATCTGGTATATGAATTATATTTATTATCTAACTGTTCAGAATAAAATATTCCAGAATTTGGTCCATCACGAATAATTGTGAAATAGATAGATTGATCCTTAGAAGATGTAAGGTACATCAACATTTTATCATAAGTAAAAGCAGCATTTAAAAGTTGCGGTTCAGTCCATACGCCATTTATTTTTTCCAAATACCATTGATGCAATCCTTGTTTATTATTAACAGGTCGGAGACTGCCAAAGTAAAGCCGTTTTCCATCAGGGGATATATGCGGTTCAAAATCAAAATAATCTTTTGAGAAAAATGCCAATTTAGGTTCAGACCATTTTTTTCCTGTTAATTTCACAGTATATATTTTATTAATCCCATCTGGTTTACGTCTTGTAAAGAATAATTCATCCATTGGAGGGCTGAAAGTAATCGCAAACTCAAAATCACTGGTAGAAATTATCCCGGGAGCAAAGACATGCGGTGTATCCACAGGTTGATTTGGTCCAAAGCTTTCCCAAATACTATAGTTTTTTGTTTGAGAAAATCCCCGATAACAAAATTGAGTTAAAATAATCCCAATAATTATGATTGTAATTCGTCTCATATTTCTGCCTTTTTCTCTATTCCCGAATTTATACTGGTAAAAGAATCCAGTCGTTTGTTAGATCGCAGTAGTATCAATTCTAAGGAGGAGAGCAATCATGTATTCAGAAATACTTGATTTGATAATCAGAGCTTTATAAATTCAACCCTCCTGTTTCTTGCTTTATTCACAGCAGAATCATTAGCTGCTATCGGTGCCGATTCTCCTTTGCCGTCAGTTTCAAGTCTTCCGGCGTCAATACCAAATTTATTTACAAGTTCATTTTTTACCGATGAACTTCTCCGTTTTGAAAGATCAAGATTCAGGGCGTCATCACCATCCGAATCAGTATGGCCGACAATCTTAATCCTTAGGGTGGAATTTTCTTTCAATACATCTGCGATTTCTTTGAGGGTGGAATAAGACTCAGGTTTTAATTTATCGGAATTGACATCGAACTGAATGCCGTAAGAGACGATTTTTCCTTCTTTCAGCAGCTTATTTCTCATATCAGGCAAACCGGCGGCAATCCTGAAGTTGCTGATGATCGGTTTTGCATCGTCCGTTGTTTCGATGCGGAAGATATTGTACTTATATCCCGACTGTAGCCCGCGCGGTAAATCAAGGACTTTAGTTTCATTGGCATAGAGCCTTGCCCGTTGTTTCTGGACCCATATAGCAATATGGTATTTCTCAGCAGATTTGAACGTATAAGAAACTGTCCCATTCTCACCCTGCCATTCGCGTGCTTCGGACCAATTATTCCAGGATACATTATCGTAGTCGGGATGTATTTTCATACCGGCCTGTCCGGGCTGAGATCCGTAGCCGGGATTGTTCAGTGTACCCGACAACAAGAAGAAATTAATGCCAACCAAGGTTGCACTATTGATGGTATTCATCGGTACCATGTCGAACTCAATTGTAAAATTATCGGTAAAATCCTCACCTGCTTCCGGGATGTAATAACCGCTTTTTGTAATTTGAAACCACCTGCCGGGGAAATTCTTTGATGTCACAATTTCGCCGCTTCCGTTGGTAATCCATTGTGCTGGAAAATCGCCCACGCTTTCTGCAGTGAAGTCATCAAAAAAAATGACTTTTGCCCCGGGGATAAAATCGTATTTGGAAACAATGTAATTGTTTTCCTGTGCATAAGTTACGCATGTAAGAATGCCAATAACAGTAAGCAAAAGAAAAAAGAAGGAATTTCGCTTCATAATGGTTGCCTTTTAATGTTAGTAAGTGTATTAAGTTAGAGTTTATTTATCTTGCTTATATTCCAATAATTTTGATATTGTTCGTTTCATTTTCGTCAATAATAAATACATCAGAATCAATCGTAATTTCATCAAATGTCAATAAGTAATGAAAATATTCAAATAAAATTATCGTTTTTGTCATATTCTCTTGTTAGCGGGGCAATGGTTCATTTTATATTTTTGCTGCTGTTATGTGCAGTTGCCCACCTGCGTCTGGGGAAGCAGACTTCGGCGGGCAGGCCCCTTACCTGAGCAATAATAATTTTTTCGTTTCAATGTAGCGCTGTCCTGAGCCACCGTCCTGAGCGTAGCCGAAGGATGTCGAGGGGCTGCCTGACTGCAGGCGATAGTAATACACACCGCTCGATAATTTGCTTGCATCAAACGTCACCGATTTGTACCCTGGCTCTTCGACGCCGTTAATCAGCGTTGCGACTTCTCTGCCGAGTGCATCAAAAACTTTCAGCGTTATAAAAGATTGTAACGAGAGGGTAAATGAAATCGTTGTTGACGGATTGAATGGATTGGGATAATTCTGACAAAGTGCAAATTCATTTGGAACGGCTCCACGCTCGTTTTCTACAGATGTATAGAGATTACCATTACTGTATACTCGTTGCGCATAGATATTTTTGTTGCCTTCAATGCGAAGATCTTCCCATGTAATGATCGCACCGCCACTTCCATCACTGACTATGGCCGGAGGACCTTGATAACCTGCTGCCGTGCTGATAGCAATACCATCTGCAGTCCATTGTACTGTACCACCGGCGCTGATCCGTTGCGCATAGATATCATAATTGCTTCCGCTTCGATAGTCATACCATGCAATAACCGCTCCGCCACTGATATCACTAACTATGGTCTGAGCAGCTTGTTCACCTGTTGCCATGCATATAGCAACACCGTCAGCAGTCCATTGTACTGCACCACCGGCGCTGATCCGTTGTGCATAGATATCAAAGTTGCTTCCGCCACGATTATCGGGCCAAGTAATAATCGCTCCTCTACTGCCATCACTGACTATGGTCGGAGAAGCCTGACTACCTGTTGCCGTGCAAATAGAAACACCATCGGTCAGCCATTGTACTGCACCACCTGCGCTGATCCGTTGCGCAAAGATATCCCACTCTGCGTTGCGCCAGTCATGCCATACAATAATCGCTCCTCCACTGTCATCACTTGCTATGGCTGGAAAATTTTGCTCATTTGTTGCCGTGCAAATAGCAACACCGTCTGCAGTCCATTGTAATGTACCATAGGCGCTGATCCTTTGCGCATAGAAATCAGTACCGCTTCCGCTGCGACCGTCATTCCATGTGATAATCGCTCCCTTACTGCCATCACTGACTATAATCGGAGTGATTTGACTAGCCGTCGCAGTGCAGATAGCAACACCGTCTGCAGTCCATTGTACTGCACCACCGGCGCTGATCCGTTGTGCATAGATATCATAGTTAGTTACAACGCGATTGTCCTGCCAGGTAATAATCGCTCCTCCACTATCATCACTGATTATTGTCGGATAAAGTTGACCACCCGTTGCCGTACAGATAGCAACACCATTTGCAGTCCATTGTTTTGTACTATCGGCGCTGATCCGTTGTGCATATATATCAAGGTTGCCGTTACGATAATCCTCCCATGTTATAATCGCTCCTCCACTGCCATCACTGACGATGGTAGGATAAGCTTGATTGCTCGTTGCCGTGCAGATGACAACACCGTCCGCAGTCCATAATACTGCACCACCTGCGCTGATTCGTTGCGCATAGATATCATAATTGCTTTCGCTGCGATAATCAGACCATGTAATAATGGCTCCGCCATTGCCATCACTCGTTATGGCCGGCTGATATTGTGAACCTGTTGCCGTGCAGATAGCATTGTTCACTGTTGGATCGGTTGACCACTGCGCAATGAGTACTTGTAAATTGCATAGGCACAGTACTACAATAATGAATAGAATACGTATTACAGATTTCATGATTCAAACTCCGATAATTATTGATGTATAAAAATGAACTAAGATCACTACTCGGACAGGTTACATTCCGTATATCAGTAGAATGGTAATGACCTGTCCCT
>CAYGXH010000207.1:1593-5851 GCA_964353675.1 uncultured Chlorobiaceae bacterium | reverse complement strand
TCGTTCAGGTTCTCCAGCATATGCCCGAACGCAACAGATACCTCAGCGGTATGAGAGCGTGGGCAGGATTCCGACAGACTGGTGTCGAATTTGACCGGGACGCCCGTTTTGCGGGACGACCGAAGATGACAATCAAGCGACTCATCAGGTTTGCGCTTGACGGCCTGATTTCGTTTTCAAACGCACCCCTTCGGTTGGCGATATATGTGGGTCTGGCGAGTGCCGGAATTTCTTTCCTTGGAGCTGCATACGTCATCTACGAAAAGTTATTCACGAACAAGGCAATCCTCGGCTGGGCGTCGACAATCGTCGCGATCACCTTCATCGGTGGCATGATTCTCCTTACCCTGGGTTTTATCGGTGAATACATAGGAAGAATTTACGATGAAGTGAAACAGCGTCCGATCTATATTGTTCAGGATAAAGTAGGATTCCATAAGTGATGATCTTACAGAGATGACGTGCCCATGACCGAGCGAAGTGGTCGTTCTGAAGCCAACCTGATGTCAGAGCATTTGATTCCCGGATTTCTGAAAAATCTGGTTGCTTCTAGATACACCCCGTGGTTCATAACAGCCGGATACATCATCGGTATCGGAATCCTCAGTCTGACCTGCCGTCATATTGGAGATTACGAAGTTGAAACTGATTTTGGTGATGCCATTCTCTACCGGGTGGAAGGAGGGGGGTCGGGATGAAGATCGTTATAGTAGGAACTGCTTTCCCTTTGCGCGGCGGCATAGCTCATTACAATGCACTGCTCGCTCATCATTTAGGGAAGCGGCATGATGTACAAACGATTACGTTTAAAAGGCAGTATCCCACACTTCTGTTTCCCGGTAAAACCCAGAAGGAGAGTGGTGAGATAAAGGGTGCTGAAGCGGCACCCCAATGGATAGATTCAATGAATCCATTCAATTGGTATAGAGTCGCTGATAAAATCTCCCGATTAAAGCCGGATCTTCTAATATTTAAGTACTGGCTTCCATATTTCGGCCCTTGTTTCGGGACAATTGCGCGAAGAGTAAAGAAAAAGATCGGTGCGAAGGTTCTCTTCATCTGTGATAATGTTATTCCGCACGAGAGAAGACCAGGGGATGTATTATTTACTAGATATGCATTCAAACAAGCTGATTATTTTATTGTCCAGTCCGAATCTGTCGAGAGAGACCTTCTTACTTTTTTCCCAGGGGCGGTTTACAAAAATTCTCCGCATCCTCTCTATGAATATTTCGGTCCGCAGTTGTCGAAAACTGATGCCCGATCGCGTCTAAATGTAGCAGAGGAAAAAGTAATATTATTTTTTGGTTATATCCGTGCCTATAAAGGACTATCTGTCCTTATTGATTCAATGAAGGAACTTGAGCAATGGGAGACTGAACTTGGTACTATTAATCTGCTAGCGGTTGGTGAACCTTATGAAGATATGAAAAAATACTACAGAAGGATTGAAGAGTTACGGCTTGGTTCACGGATACGAATTATTTCTGACTATGTACCGAATGACATGGTCGCAGTATATTTCTCTGCCGCGGATATGGTTGTATTACCGTATCTCTCCGCAACTCAGAGTGGTATTGTCCAGATTGCCTATAACTTTGATAGACCGGTTATCGTAACGGACGTAGGGGGATTGAGTGAAGTCACACTCGACGGAATTACCGGTTATGTCGTCCCGCCAAATAATCCTGTTGCTTTAGCAGATGCGGTCAGGAAGTTTTACAGTGGAGGGAAGGAAATGATTTTTTCTGAGAATGTGAAGAGAGAGAAAAAAAAGTACTCGTGGGCAAATTTTATTGAAGCGATAGAAGACATCGTGGGTAAATAATCAAATTTGTATGATGGAATGAGGTTGTCATGAAGACGGCAGTTGTATTCGGAACCCGCCCTGAAGCAATAAAAATGGCTCCTATCGTGAAAGAGCTTGAGCGGCGACGGATGTCCCACATTGTCATTGTCACGGCCCAGCACCGTGAACTGCTTGATCAGAAGCTGGGAGTATTCGACATTATACCTCATTATGATCTCGACATAATGCGGCACAATCAGGATTTATTCTATCTGACGACATCTGTCTTGAATGAAATCAAGGCAGTGCTGATTAAAGAAAAACCCGATATACTTCTGGTACAGGGGGATACAACCACGACTTTTGCAGCAAGTCTTGCTGCATTCTATCTGAATATTCCGGTAGGGCATGTTGAAGCTGGTCTGCGTACATGGAATAGGATGAATCCCTATCCGGAAGAAATCAACCGGCAGATAACGACCAGACTTACCCAGTTTCATTTTGCACCGACGCGATGGGCGAAAGATAACTTATTGAAGGAAGGTATTTCGGGTGATAATATATTCATGACGGGGAATACGGTTATTGATGCGCTACTCATGATTGTTGATCCGAATTTTCAATTTACCGATAAGCCGCTGTGTGATATTGATTTTATCCATCGGAGGATTCTTTTACTTACGTCTCATCGCAGAGAAAATTTTGGTGAACCGATGGAGCAGATATTTTCTGCATGTCGTCATCTTGTGGAGCACTATCCGGATGTAGAACTGGTATATCCGGTTCATCCGAATCCGAATGTCAGTGAAATAGCAAATAAAATTTTTAAAGGTGTTTCCCGTACGCATCTTATCGGACCGGTAGAATATCGAACGTTTGTCCAGCTCATGAATAAATCATACTTAATTCTCACAGATTCGGGTGGTGTACAGGAAGAAGCACCGACACTCGGGAAACCGGTTCTTGTGCTCCGGACTACAACCGAGCGTCCTGAGGCTATCGAAGCAGGCACAGCGAGACTAGTTGGTACAAACAAAGACGCGATTATCAGAGAAGCTCAAAAGTTGCTCACGGATTCGACGGCATACCGGGAAATGTCCACAAAAGCAAATCCATATGGAGATGGGAAAGCCGCACAACGGATTGTTGATATAATTAGTACGAAAATTCGGTAGCACATGTCAAATCCTCCTATGGTCTATATTATAATTCTTACATGGAATGGCCGTAGTGATACATTCGACTGTTTACGATCGCTTAAGTCGGTAGAGTACCCGAGCTACCGGATTACCCTTGTTGATAATGCTTCCGTTGATAGTACGGTGGAAGCTGTCAGGAAAGAATTTCCCGGTATTGACATTATTGTCAATCCGACGAACCTTCGATTTGCGGGCGGTAATAATGTTGGGATGCGGAAAGCAATTCAGGAGGGTGCTGATTACATTCTTCTTCTTAACAATGATACTCTCGTTGATAAGGACTTTCTTGGAAGGATGATGGATGCTGCACTTTCAGATAAAATGATCGGGATGGTAGGCTCGAAAATTTATTATAACGATAAACGAGGATACCTCTGGTATGCGGGGGGGAAGATCGAATGGTGGAAGGGGTGGATTTCACACAGGGGAGTTCATGAGCTAGATAAGGGACAGTATGATCATCGGTATGAAACGGATTACATCACAGGGTGCTGTCTTCTTGTAAAGCGGAGTGTTGTGGAGGATATAGGTTTTCTTGATGAATCGTATTACATATATGGGGAGGATGCTGATTGGTGTATAAGAGCGCGGCGAGCCGGTTATAAATTGTTATACGAGCCTGGTTCAATAATATGGCATAAACTTTCAGTGAGTTCCGGGGGTCACCTTTCGTGGTTTAAAAATTATAATAAATTCAAGAGTCAATTAAGACTGATGACCCGTTATGCGAAGTGGTATCACTGGCTGACGATACCGTTCTGCATGGTTATAAAGGTATTCTTAAGTTATTGTAAAATAATACGTTCCTGATCCTTGTTATTTTGTATAGGGAAATGTTGTTTTTAACCTAAAATATTTTTAGTATTAGATTATCTCTACTTATCAGTATTAGTTGGTGAGGTTATGGAAAGAGGATAATTTTATTGGAGGATTATATGAGGCAGGCATTCAGTATTCTCATCGTCGTCATACTATTCATTTTGAATAATATCGATGCGCATTCATCCTTATCCAGATACGAACTATATACAAGTCAATTGACGCAAGACAGCGGTGAAGTCGTCGCCATGTGGCATCTTGAAGATGCATATGGCAGTTCAATCGTGGATGCGTCGTCGTATCAAAATAATGGTATTGCATTCGGTACCACAATTGTTCCTGGTGTGCTTGGCGATGCACGGTTATTCAACGGATCGAGTGATTATATTTATATCCCCGACCCGGCAAATAACAGTTTGGATTTTGATTCGAGTGAGAGCTTTTCGATTGA
>CAYGXH010000207.1:0-1493 GCA_964353675.1 uncultured Chlorobiaceae bacterium | reverse complement strand
ATTTTTCAGGTACACTCGATGAAATACGCATTTTAAGGGGAGCGTATCACCCAGATTATTTTATGTCGCGTATTCTCATACCTTCCAAAGATGTTATAAATTTTGGTATGGTGAAAGTCGGCGACCGCACTAACCAAAAATTTACTCTAACGAATATATCCTTCCATGATACTCTCGTAGTTGACAATGTGTCGTTCACGAATCAACATTTTTTTGTTGATGATTTCCCAGATACAATCTATCCGGGATCAAAGAATGATATTCAGATCTATTACGAACCTACCTATGCTGGTATTGACACTGCTATTTTCAGTCTTACTGTAAAAGACAGTGGCATCACACCTGTTTCAGTGAGACTTTATGGCCGAGGATTTATAATGAGTCCGCAGCCTCAGATCAATTCCATCACTGATGTGGTAGATGATCCGGGTCGACAGGTACGTATCCGTTGGTTCCCAAGCGAGTATGATTCTATCGGGATTTCACCTCGGATCGAATATTATAGTGTATGGCGCCGGGTTGACGATCTTCTGGTTCGCGAGATTTCCGGTTTAAATGGTCAAAAATCTGGAACGATGATCGTAGGTAATCACACCTATAGATTTACCGGTAATGATTTGTGGGATTACATAATTTCCGTCCCAGCAGTGGATTTCAATGAGTACTCTTACATCGCCCCTACACTTGTTAATACTACAAAATTCGGAACCAGGTGGACTGTATTTCAAGTCGGAGCTCATAGAGATGACGGAGAGGTGTATTTCTCCCAACCAGACAGTGGATATTCGCTCGATAATGATATTCCGCCGACACCCACTGGTATAAATGTAAACTGGATGGGCGATTGTTTTGCACTATCGTGGAATGAGATCGCTGCAAGCGATTTCTCAATGTATCGCATATATAGGTCGACAAATGAAATTATGGCGCCGGTGTCTCAATTCTTTATCGGTAGGTCTTACCTCCCGTCATACGTCGATTATGTAGTAGGAAATGATAGTGTATACTATTACATGGTAACCGCGACTGACTCCTCAGAGAATGAAAGTATTAATCCATATGCTATTGTGGGGCGACGTAGCATTACGAACGCTGGTGATAATAGCAATATTCCGGCCGAATTTTATATATCTCAGAACTATCCAAATCCGTTTAATCCCTCAACAATAATCGAGTATGGACTACCCTTTTCTTCACATCTGAAGCTGGTTGTGTATGATATACTAGGCAGGGAAGTCAGAACGATACATGATGGAGTTAAGGAACCGGGTGCCTATAGAGTAGAGTTGTCTCTTGACCTTGCAGGAGGTGTATACTTCATTCGTATGGTAGCAATTAGCATCCATGAACCGATCTCCACATTTCGATATATCCGAAAGATAATTCTGAAAAAATAGAATTCAATAAGTCCCGGTTCCGGTCAGCGCCGGAACCGGGATGTTATAGCTCTTTAGAAATGTCAGTATATTCTCCTCGATAGAAATGTCAGGTTA
>CAYGXH010000206.1:5466-5854 GCA_964353675.1 uncultured Chlorobiaceae bacterium | reverse complement strand
CTGGAGTAACTGGTATTTTGGCGGTGAAACTTTTCTTTCGAATACAAAGGAACCGAACGATCCGTCGCTGTTTGAATCGCCAAGGGAGCTGGGAAGCACCGGGCATACAGCAGGATTCGATGGCGAGAGCTATTCCGGCACCGGGATACACGCTGTTTTATCCCGTAACGCGAGAGATTATAGTTTTGGAGTAGTATATAATGATTTCACCCCAACTTACCAGACCTACAATGGTTTATTTTCCAGTACGGATTATAGGCAGCTGTATATGGACCACAATTACACGATTTATCCTAAGAATTCATTTATAGACAGGTGCGGAATTGATGTAAGTTCAAATATTCAGTTTAACCACGAAGGACGCAAGAAGGAACAGGTGATTCAACCT
>CAYGXH010000206.1:0-5456 GCA_964353675.1 uncultured Chlorobiaceae bacterium | reverse complement strand
CGCTGAAGGGTCAGACATCGATAAATTTATCCTATCTCCTGGTGAATGATGAAAGATTCCGCGATGTATGGTTTCGTAAAATCAACAGAGGATCCATATCCGTGAGTTCAAGACCCATCGATGAAATTTCTCTTACACTGGAGGGTCAGGTGGGAAAGTTTATCTATCGTACCTATTCACCGGTGATGGGCAAGGGACACAGTTTCAGCACAACGCTCAGTCTGAAGCCAACATCAAGGTTTAATCTCGCATTCTCCTATGATCGCGCCCGGTTATCAAGTTATGATACGGATGAACTATTTTATGACGGCAACATTTACAGATCAACTGTTACCTACCAGTTTACGCAAGAGATTTTCCTTAGAATGATCGGGCAATATAACTCATTCGGGGAATCGTTTAATATTTATCCGCTCTTTAGCTATAAATTGAATGCGTTCACTACTTTTTATGCCGGTGCGACCAATGACTATTATAACTATGGCGGAGATCACGGTTTTACAACAACAGATCGGCAGTATTTTGTAAAACTGCAGTATTTATTCCGGCACTAATCAAAAATTATTGAAGAATTAAGGCTAAAGAAATGATATTAGTGAAAAGTGAATAGTAATTGCCAAAAGAGAGAATAATTATGAAAATATTATTTTTAGTTTTATCAGCAATCTTATTACATAGTGTACTTACAAATTGCCAAACTGATAAAAAAGATTTTCCTGCTTTGAAAGGATTTTATCTTAATCAGAAACATCCGGGAACAATTCCGGAAGTTTTTATGCCTCGAATAGTGTCTACGAAGGAATATGTTGAATTTTCAAATACGATTTCCCCGGACGGAAAGGAGTTTTATTTTGCAAGGAGAATAAATAAAAAGGATGTCCAGATGGTTGTTCGGTGGGAAAATAATGTTCTGACCCAACCTGAAGAAGCAGCATGTTTAAAAGTAACCGGAGGATTTGAACCTCATATTTCCCTGGATGGCTCAAGAATCTATTTTACCAGATTTGCACCCCCTCCTTTTGGTTTGGCTGATGATAAGAATCTTAGTCCCCAAGATATGGAGGCTCAAATGGTAAATATTTGGGTTATGGAGAAATTAAACTCGGGATGGGGAGAACCAAAGTTTTGTGTCAATGGAATGTATGTCACAACTTCCAGTTCCGGTGCAATTTATACCACGGACATAAGAAGTGTATCGGAAGGAATCTGCAGGTACAGGTTGGTCAACGGTAAATATTCTGATAGAGAACATCTGCAGGGAGGAGTAAATTCACCCTCGCCTGGAGCGCATCCCTGTATTTCACCTGACGAAAGTTATATCATATTTGATTCAAAAAGATCCACAAATCCTGATGATGCAGATTTGTTTGTTTCTTTTCGTAATATGAACGGGACATGGAGTGAAGCTTTTAATCTGGGCAAAAAGATCAATACACCTGCGTCTGAAATATGCGCTGCCATATCGCCCGATGGGAAATATTTATTTTATCAATCACAGGGTGATATTTATTGGGTAAGCACAAGTATAATTGAAGAATTTAAAATGAGAAACTTAAATAAATAAAAATTAATGGACGTAGATCAACATCTGGTTGGTATATGTAAAAATCATAGAAGAATTGAGACCAGAAGAATATTGTCATAAGAGGAATAAAAATGAAATTCACATACTTTAAAACTCTTGTACTCATTGTTACTATGTTTAGCTTCGTGATGAGTCTACAATGCCAGGATATGTTCAATGCAAGGCGACTTACCTCCGATCCTGCACAGGAAGGTTTCGCGACCTGGTCACCCGATGGGAAATTTATTGTGTACCAACACACGGATTTGCGCGACACGCTCGGTAAAAACGGATTATGGTTAAAGCTGCCCGGCGATTCTGTAGCCAAGCAGATATTTAAGGGTATTGCCGAACACGCGAAATGGTCGCCTGACGGTCGTTACATAGTTTTTGATGCTGATACAGGCAACAGCATTAAAATGATTCCTGCAGGAGGCGGTGAAGCGGTAAGTTTTCTTCCCGATTCGATTAAAATTCAAAATGGCGGCCTGCCATGCTGGTCACCCGATGGATCACAGGTTGCATTTCTAGAACGTAAAGGTCTATCAGTCTGTATATACAACATAAAAACCAAAGAATTAAAAAGCATCTTCCGTGAAGAAGGTAAGCTCCCTCTTCTTGGAGGCTGGTGGAACGACGGGAAGAGTATTTTAGTCGGACTTATGGACCGTCAGACAAGAAAATCCACAATTCAGAAAATATCAAAGGACGGAAAAACGAAACAGCATATCCGCGGACATGACGAGAATTTCTTCCGCCATATCGCCCTGTCGCCTGACGGATCTTTACTGATATACGCAGCCCTAAAAGGAAAATATCTGGGGCTTTACATAATGCCCGCCGAAGGAGGTAAATCTTTACCGCTTGCCGTAACGGAAAAGGATCATAACGAAGGCGCGATCTGGTCGCCGGACGGGAAGCGCATTGCATTCAACAGTACACGTTCGGGTGGCTTTGATATATGGATTATGGATATCGATGTTGATAAGGTCAAGAAAGAACTTCGCGTTCTGAATAAACCATAAAAGTATCCGGTGCGTTTGAGGGAATCATAAACGGAGGTTGTGAAATGATCAGATTCGTATTTTTTATCTTCCTTGCTATTTTCACCGTGGATTATAATTTTTCACAGGAAATAAAACTCCCCAAAGCCAACAGAATTTCTTACGAGCAAAAACCTGCCCAGGGTGAAGCTATGATTTGGTATCTCGGACACTGCGGATTTGCTGTCAGAACTCCAAAACATCTTATGATCTTCGATTATCAGGAGACTCGTGACGGACAACAGCAGAAATCCCGGCCGTCCAATCTGTCGCTGGAAAATGGGTGGATTAATCCCAAGGAAATTAAAGACCTTACTGTCTCTGTTTTCGCCTCCCATTCTCATAGTGACCATTTCGATTCCGTAATATTTAAGTGGAAAGAGAAAATCCCCGACATACAATATTTCTTTGGTTGGAAAGTGGCTGACGATACTTCATTTCATTATTTAGTTGGCCCGAGAGCTGTATACAAATCAAACGGATTGGAGATAGAGACTATCAACTCTCATCATTCAGGAGTTCCGGAAGTTGCATGGCTGGTAAAAGTTGATGGATTGGTAATTTATCATAACGGGGATTGTCAACCAGATGACCCGATCGCGGAATACGAATTTTTAAAGAAGCATACTGATTTCATCAACATAGCTTTTATTCCTCCCACGCATGAAGAAAAGTTGAAGTATAGTATTCAGAATATGGAGCTCTTTAAGAGATTCTCGCCCCGCATGGTATTCCCGATGCATGCGACAGCAAGCGCTCAGATGTATAAAGACTTTGCGAAGGAATGGAAAAAGAAAATTCCAGACCTTAACGTTGCCATACCCAGCAAATTGGGAGAACTATTTATTTATTTGCAGGAAGAATCGAAGAGGTAGCTATTAGATTGATCATTCAGTGTTATGGTGCATAGAGCGAATTCTTTTATTCACTGACTAAATCCAAAAATGGAATCCAATGACAAAAGCTCAATCACACTCTGATATTGTCTCGAAGCATATTATTTTTTCAAATAAAGTAGTAATTGACGTCGGATGCGGCACTGGCGACTTCGCGAGATGGATGACCACTCAGGGTGCATCAGTAATCGGTCTTGATACGCCTGAAATGATTGATAAGGCTGAGAAGATCGAGAAAGTTGGAAATGAGAAGTATATTACCGGCACCGGACAAGCGCTTCCTTTCGAAAATAATTACGCAGATTTAATCATATATCTTGCCAGCTTTCATCACATTCCGGAGGAAGAAATGTTCCATGCGCTTGAACTATGTCACATGATTCTAAAATCCGGCGGTACAGCAATTTTCGTTGAACCGGTTGCGCAAAAAGGATCGTATTATGAAGTCGTCCGGCTGGAAGTAGATGAAGCAGAGATTCAAGCCAAGGTTTACCGAATGTTACTGGATGCAAACCGATACGGTTTTACCATGAGAACGGAAGAAACCTATTTTCTGGAAAGATCATTTGCCGATTTTAAGAAGCTCATCGAAGTTTTTGTGGATGATGAGGTCAGAAGGGCCGATATCATCGCTCAAGCCAGGATCGTAACAGAACAATTATGCCGGGAGAATAATGTGAGTTTTGAATCTTTCCGTTATAGATCAATATGCCGGATGAATATTCTGGAAAAAGTTGAAAGTGGAAGTATATGATAAATAAAATCAGCGTCACACTTCGACTACGCCGACTTCGTCGGCTTCGCTCAGTGTGACGGCACTTTTTTAAATTATAACAAACATAAGGAACCGAATGAATACACACGAAGAAAATGTTATAGAAACAAAGGAGAATAATATAAAACAAATAGTTGCATTTCTGATTATTACAAGTGTTATCAGCGCAGGAATATTCATTTGGATGTTTACGAGTTCCGAAGTCTCTTTCGAAATGATCATTTGTATGATGTTCGCTCCGGGAATTTCGGCTTTAATAACCTCACTATTATATAAGGAAAAGATTCGTGACTATGGATGGAAACTGGGGAAAGCTCGTTTCCTTGGATACAGTTATTTGTTGCCGATTATTGCAGCTTTCATTGCTTACGGTTTGGCATGGCTGAGTGGATTGGCTGATTTCACTACCGAAGGTTTTGGAATTTTGAGATATGCCCGTTGGCTTGGCTTACGGGAGCCTGTATCGTTTGTTGTCTCTGTATTTTTAAGATTAACTATAGGCTTCCTCTTTACATCCTTATTTGTGTTTGGTGAGGAAGTAGGCTGGAGTGGTTTCCTGACTCCCAAGCTATTAAAAATCTTTTCTGTACCTGTTACTTCTCTTATTGTAGGCGGGTATTGGGCTATCTGGCATTATCCGGCAATCATTGCGGGTGTATATGGTACCGGCGCGCCGTTGTGGATCGCATTGCCGGGATTTACTTTTGTTTTAATTGGAGCTTCATTTTTAAGGACTTTCCTGGTATCCAAATCCGGGAGTTTGTGGAATGGGGTAGTAATTCATGCGAGCCATAATATGTTTCTGATGGGATCATTTTGGACTCTTACAGTTCAAAAAGGATATGCAAATTTTTTTGTATCCGAGACAGGTATAGGTTTGGGTATTATTTATATCTTGGTTGCATTACTTTTTATAAGATTACAAAATCATTCAAACGTAAGAGGTCAGGCAACATAACAAGTAACAACAGGTATTTGTGAATAATAGGATTTCTATTGAACGATCGGCGGATGTTAAGGGGCACCAACGAATTTATACTGTCTACGGGCAGGTGCCTCCATATACTTCAGTGAGAGTCCGGTCCAGGTAAACGACGGTCAGCTGTAGGGGAGCAACGGGCGGGGTAAAATGCTGGGTACCATACGTAGCGCTAACGGGAATATTTTACAACCAGTAT
>CAYGXH010000205.1:0-5876 GCA_964353675.1 uncultured Chlorobiaceae bacterium | reverse complement strand
GAGAATTGTAACATTCTGAGGAAATTCGTCGACATGACTTCCTTCCGGAATATCGATTTCATCCCGCGACAATGCCCGTCCTATCCTTCGCGAATAGAACATCCCAGGTCCGAAATCACCTCCGAAGGTTGTGAAATGTAAAATCTGAGTTCCTTCTATGAAAAAGGGCCGCTTCTCGGGGTAGAAAGTCTCATATGTTGTAAGGTTGAGAACCGCCGGATCGGCCTCTACCTGTCCAAAATCCGGATTTATAGTTGCATCCAGAGTAAAGTTGCTGGATAGGCTATATTTGAAATCAATGCCGGCATTATAAGCGAACTGTGAAGTTCTTATGTATTCATCCGACGGAGGATTATAGTTTTGTTTAGCAACGATGAACGGTAACAACTCCATTGCCTTCGGTCTTGGTAAATATTTCAGACCTGCAATACGTCCGAAACGCGAAATAAATCCTTCCTGCGACTTCGGGGTGAATGCCCAGTAGGAGGATTCCTGTTTCCGACTGATCGTGCGAATAAAATTAATTCCCCAAGTCGTCTCTGCCGAATCGTGTGGTTCGGTTCTGTATCGGAGCACACGGAAGGGAATTTTCACCTCCGCCGACCAGCCCTCTGATGTAATCGCTGTCTCTATGTACCATACAGGATCCCACGAATCATCTTCACTCTCTCCGTCATTGTATTGGATGATATCGACCTTGACGCCTGCCGGATTGAATGTGAATTCAAATCCGGTCTGATTATCGTTGTACGAATCGATACGGATGGATCCCCAATCCGACTCAATTTCATCATCGCGTCGTGTAAGACGGGCAACAATTTTATCGGGCTCCGAATCGTAGAACCTACAGCCGAAGTAGAGAGCTTCGTCGTCGTACAGCACACGTATTTCCGTCTTTTCGGATGCCGGTTGTCCCTCGGATGGATCCCTTTGAATAAAATCGGTCACCGGTTCGGCATGATTCCAGGTACTTTCATTTAAATAACCGTCGATGGACGGTGGATCGTTAACTCGGACCGCAACGATAGTCCGCGGATTATCCCCCGAATATGCGCTCTGGAATATTACGCATGAAAGCAATGCGGCAAGGAGTACCCTGCGTTTTAGATAATGTTTCAAGAAATCTCTTGGGAGTTGTTATGGAATAAATTTGAATGTAATATCAAAAAATAGCAACCAAGGATAAAAGGGGCTGTCTAAAGATGAAACGCAAAGACCCGCCCCCCGCCGTTCTTTTTACCCTCTCCCTATAATCCCTCTCCCCTCGTGGAGAGGGATGCTGAAAATTTCTGCTCGATCTCAACACGTCATCACAAAACTTGGTCGCGTATCTTTTGGGCGGATTCTTCTATTCGGGACCTCCTTCTTAGAACTTGTTAATATGAACCTCAACTTTGCGCATAGAGTTATTTATCCTTCTTTGCGATCTCTGCGATTTTGCGATTAATAACTTGAAACGCGGGAAAATATTTTCATTTTGGACAGTCACATTAATTTTTAAGTCTGCTGTTAGAGCGGGCGTCCTACTCGGAGAGCAGCATCTCGATCTGCTCAGTCATCTCATCAATCATGTACTGGCCGTTATCGAATCCGACAACCTTCCAGGCGATCGCGCCTTTCCTGTCGAGAATAAATTTTGTCGGTATGCCCTCAACTCCATACTGACCGATGACGATGAATTGATCCTCGCTCTTTTCGTCGATGAGCACAGGGAAAGTATATTTATTCGAAGTCATGAAACTTCTTGCGTTTTCTACCTGTGCAGGATAATCTTTCTGCCGTTCCCAGCTATTAATCGCGAGGATCTTTACATTTTCATTATTCTGATACTTTTCATACACTTTCTGTAAATACGGGAACGATGACTTGCATGGCCCGCACCACGTCGCCCAGAAATCGAGTACTACGACCTTACCCTTCAGCTCTGCAAGGGAAACCGGTGTACCGTCCATGTCTTTTATTGTAAAATCAGCGCCGGGACTATTGAGACGTGTTTCCTTCAAACTTTTCTGTATTTTTTCAATCTTCATTTTCAGAGCGTCCGAGAGCATTTTTTCGAACTTCTCCTTCTGATCTTTACCAAGGTCTTCGTACGTTCCTTTCCCCCCGATTTTTCCTAAATATGCATCTTTAAGACAATTGGTGATCTCCGGTGAATCTTTTCCGTTTGCAATCGCTTCCATACCAACTTCGAGCGCCTTATCGTCTTTCCCGATCCTATCCAATACTTCAATATAATGGAGATTAATTTCAGGATCGTCCCCTTTGCTCTCTTTGTATACATCTTCAAGCGTAACCTCAGCTTCGCCGTATTTTCCAAGCTTCAGTAAACCATATCCGTATGTATCGAGGATCATGTTGGCATAGTATTTATTGTTTTCCATCCAATCATTAGTCGTCATGTATGACGGCTTTCCCGCGGGATCGGGATTCCTGACCAGCTCGACTCCCTTCTTCGCCCATCCGACAGCTTTCTCCAGATTCTCGCCTTTTTCTATATACCGCGAAGCGATTTCATTGTATAGATAGGCTTCAGGTTTTTCGATTTCGCTCAGTACCTCGGCGGCGGCTTCAAGTTCGTTATTCCTCGCCTGAAGGAAGAATAAGTTCGGCAAGTACATCTGACGCGCCTTTCGATCCATCGATGGAAAATCAGTCAGGAATTGCTTTAACAATTCGATTCTCTTTTTATTATCTGTCTCTTCCCAGATAAGTGAAGAACGTTCACTCTGTGCAACCAATCCTTTGGGTTTTTTTCCAATTTCATTTTTGCGTATTTCATCCGCTTTGGTACTGTCGCCCAATTTTTCCCACCACGAAATAACATTCTGTACAACTTCTTCATTATCTTTATGAGAGTCATGGAAGGAAGTGAGTTCGGTTTTCAGTGTCTTTTGCACTTCAGGTGACGGATCCTCCTTCATTCGCACGTCCCATAAGCCGGTTGTTGCGCGCCACTGTTCCGGATGAAGCATTTTCTCTTGTTCGAAATGGAATCGGGCCTGCTCAAGGTCCACTTTGTGCCTGTAACTAAAAAAGCGACCGTTTAAAAGAAAATTTCCAACGCTGAGATGACCATCCTTAACCGGCTTGCCGTCTTTCCGGTAGATGATAGAATACCATGCATTACCGTTATTATCGTCTTTTTTCTCACCCGATACCAATCTGAAAAAAACTATACAGGCACTTGTATCCTCAACATTAACGACCCCATGCCACATTCCAGCTTCCTTTTTTAGCGGAACTTCAATGAAAAACGGATCCAGATCCATTCGGTCGAAGAAGACATAACACATCAAATCCGAAACGCCCTTTAACGTCGCCGTTGGTGATGTCTCATCATATACCAGAGTGATCGATTCACCCTGCTTCGGCTTGTCTGGTGTAAAAGTGAATGAAGCATTGTTCTGTTGTCCATACGTTATGGAAAAACAGAAAAATATTGCCCAAAAAAGGATGTTTTTCATGGTAATCCCATATTCTTGGTTTATGAAAATTGAATTTGCGTGATAAGAAGTTTTAAGCTACTGAATTATTTCAATGAAATCAAATAACCCGGGGATGAATAAATGGGGCGTATGCAGGAGTGATTGGAAAAATAAGGAAATTTCTACTATCGGACTTTATAGACCTTCCGGAGGGCGGTGCGTGCTTTTTCGCTGCCAAGGGATCCAAGGTAGTAGATAGCCTGGTCGACTAATGCTGATTCTGCTTTTGATTCGACAATATCAATGAGGAAATCGACAGCCTTGTCATTTCCAATATCCGCGATCGAGTAAAAGATCATCTCACGCTCTTCCGATCTGTCGGGCGGCAGTTCGTTGAACAGCTTGATCATCGTCGTAACCGCTTTGTTCCGGTCTTTTGTGTAATGCCTGAGGTTTTCGATAGCGTAAAACTGCAGACCTTTGTTCGTATCACGTTTGACAAGATCTGCAAATAAGGGAAGTGTATCAAACGTGTCGCTTATGGAAAGGGAAAAAACTGCAGCCTCCCGTAGCTCTTCCGGCTTTGTCTGGTCGAGTACAACTCTCTGCAGGTGGTGAAAGGTTTCGCCATCCAGTCCTTCCGCTGTGGAGATTACCAACTCGAGCTGTTTTTGCATATCAGGCGGAATCACCTCCCTGAGTCTTACCGGGGCACTGCGGCCTTTCTGATGAATCTCAAGCCGGAATAATTTCTCCAGAGATTGAACTCGGGGGACAACATTCACGTAATATGAAAAACCTTTGTTTTTATGTTTGTAGGTTACATGGAGAGAATCAGCCGTTACATTCCCCATTCCATCCATGCGAATGATGGGGACGACAACGTTAACAGGTTCCGGAGGCTCAGGAAGGAGTTCATCGAGGTCAGCAATAGCATCATCATAGTAATTACTCTGGGGATACCGATCGATAAAAGTCCGGTAAGCCTGTGCCGCGCCCGGTTGTCCGTCCTCCTTGAGAGTGTACGCAATCCAGTACTGAGCCACCTCATTGTACTTGCTCTTGGGAAAACCTGCTGCTAATCTCGTTAATCGTTCTCTCGCTTCCGCCCACTGCTCGTTGAGAATCAGATGATAGCCCTGCTTGTAAAATTTCTGAGCTGTATCATTACTGTCATCAGGAAATTGAGAAATGATAATTTCCGTCTGTCGAGTATTCTTAGCTTTTTTTTGTACAATTTGCGATAACGCCCCGTCGCTCAGGACAAGAACGCATAGTGTAGCCAATATTAAAAGATATAGGGATGGCCTCATTTTAATTTCATTCCCTTTTTACCGCCAGCGCTTACAAACCTTGCATCACTGTAGACAGATTCTGCCATCCGCACCTTGAACAGCAGGTTGTCGTGATGAATGCTCTGACGAATCATACGGAGTGCTGCGTCTTCTTCGGCCTTGGGAACCTCTGCGAAATCCTCCTGAATTTTTGCCAGATCCCTTATCAGCCGGGCGGCCTGAAAGTCGATCGACTGCTGCTGCAGGTATCGCGCCTCATGCACCAACTGACGTGAAACTGTACGTTCGGCAGATAGATCACCCGCCGCACTCTCCCCCGTCTCCATATTGCTGAGGCCCACCAACAGAACCTTTGATTTTTTAAGGTATTGTCCGACACGCTCATCAACATCAACCGGATGGGTTACAACGCTCGGGATATTCTCCATGCCCGGTCTGTTCCGGTCTTTTTGCACAATCAGCAAAAGCGACACAGCGACCGCCAGTACCGCTATGGAACTGCCGAGCACCGCGGCAAACCGCGGACGATATCGGATGAATGTTATAAGAGGATCCCACCATCGTTCGCCTGCGTACGCCGATTTCTTTTCGTGAACGGATATCCGACGTTCGATGCCTGATGCAAACTCACGCCAGTACTCTTGCGGCAGTTCATCGCTGGGTACTTTCTTTTTCGCACGTGATGATTCGTTGAATAATCTCAATTCTTCACATCCACGCGAACATAGCGGACACCCTGCGAGGTGCTCCTCTATTTTCCGACGCTCGTCCGGGGAGACCTCGCCGGAGAGGTAATCGTATAGCTGAATTTGAATATCAGCGTGAATATTCATATAACTTCATCTTTTAAAAAATTTACCTTTTTTCTCATCCTTTTAAGTCCGCGGTGCAGATGTGTTTTTACGGTACCTTCCGAGCACCGGAGGATTGTACTCACCTGCCTTGTCGAAAGGCCGTTAATATGCCTAAGGATGATGACGGCACGTTGAAGCGTCGGCAGTTCATGGAGGGCTCGTTCAAGATTCTGCTGCACGTCGGAGCGGGATCCGTCTTCAGGCATAACGGCGCATGGGAGCATCACTTCGTTCAGTACGTCGATGCTCTGAAACCGGGCTGTTTTTTTCTGTCGCAACTTGTTCAACGATAAATTCGT
>CAYGXH010000204.1:0-5888 GCA_964353675.1 uncultured Chlorobiaceae bacterium | reverse complement strand
TTCGGATCTTAATGTACTACTTCAATAAAGAAAATCCAATATTTTTATCACTTCGCCGAATTCATTATCTTATCAGTATGATCAAAGTAGCAGTCGGCATCATATTCCGCAACGATGGAAAGGAAGTGCTCCTTTGCCAGCGAAAACCTGAGCTTCCATACCCGCATAAATGGGAATTCCCCGGCGGTAAAGTGAACGACGGCGAGCAGATCGAGGAATGTCTGAAACGGGAATTGTGGGAAGAACTGCAAATTTCGATCCGGCAGAGTATGCTCTACCACCGCCAGAGCTATGAGTACACCAGTGGCTCATTCGATGTTTATTACTTTCTTGTCCATAGTTATAACGGGATACCGACGAATCATGCGTTCACAGAAATGCGTTGGGTCCCAATTAATGACCTTAATAGCTATGACATTCTAGAGGGAAATTATGCCACTGTGCAGAAATTATTAACCGACTATGGGAAAGCCTGATCTGCCCGGAATAACAAAGCTGGACAGCCTGCACCGTTCTTATCTAAAACGAAAGCGGGAGATACGTCGGCGGCTCCGAGAGTTCAGGAACGTAAAACCGGAAATGTATTTCTACGAAATCGTGTACTGCATTCTTACACCGCAGTCGAGCGCTTCAAATGCATTCCGGGTTACAGAAGAACTGCACATGAAGAATTTCCAAAACATCGATTTTGACCCGGAGCTAATCCTCGGCCAGCGTGAATGCTACATCCGCTTCCACAGGACAAAGGCAAAACATCTATTAAAAGTCAGACAGCAATATCCTGCCATTGAAAAGATGCTCCTCAGCCGCTTCTCCGCCCACGAACTGCGTCAATGGCTCGTTAAGAACGTCATTGGAATGGGATGGAAAGAGGCATCCCACTTTCTGAGGAACATTGGTCATCGTGATCTCGCTATTCTCGATCGTCATATCCTTAAGCATCTGCAGTTCTTTGGTGTGATACGAACCTATCCAAAGTCGTTAACGCCAAAGAAATACTTGCAATTAGAGAAAAATTTTCGGAATTTTTCTAATAAGTGCGGAATCGCAATGGATGAACTGGATCTGCTATTCTGGAGTCTGGGAACAGGGATGATTTTAAAATGAATAAAGAGACAGGAAGCAAGAGGCAAGAACGATTGACAAAGTACCAAGTACAAAGCACAAGGTACTAATGACTACTGATAAATGACTAATGACGCTTTTTACACAAAGTACCAAGTACAAAGAACAAAGTACACACAACCAATTACTAATGACATCTTTTACTGATTTATGAAATTCCTTGTTATAGGCGCCGGGATGATGGGCAGTGCGCTGGCATATGACCTTGCGCACTCCGATGGTGTGGAAAAAGTTTTACTTGCAGACATCGACCTCGAGCGGGCAAAAAATGCGGTATCTGCCATCGGTATGAATGTAGAGCCGATAAAGCTCGATATTAATCACAATGACATGGTCATCGGTCAAATGGCCGGTATCGATGTCGTATGCGGAGCGACTTCATACACGCACAACCTCCATCTGACGAAAGCGGCAATAGAAGCTGGCGTTCATTTCTGTGACCTCGGGGGGAACATGGATGTTGTCAATAAACAGCTTGCACTCGATAAGAAGGCTAAGGAAGCAGATGTATGTATTATCCCGAACTGCGGTCTCGCTCCTGGGCTTGCGGGGATTCTCGGCGCGGGCGGCGCACGACAGTTCGACTCCGTAACTGAAATCCATCTCCGCGTAGGCGGATTACCGAAGCACCCGCGGCCGCCCCTGAATTACCAGATCGTATTCTCCGTGGAAGGTCTCATCAACGAATACATCGAGCCCGCCGAAGTGATCTGTAAGGGTGAGTTAAAAGAAGTTCCCTCTATGGACGACCTTGAAGAAATCGAATTTCCACCCCCGTTTGGAAAGCTCGAAGCATTCAATACATCCGGAGGGATATCCACACTGGCGCACATGTTTAAGGGAAAAGTACGCGATCTCGATTACAAAACCATCCGGTACAGGGGTCATTGTGAAAAAATCAAGACTCTCCTGGACTTGGGATTTGCGAGCTCGGAACCGATCATGGTGGGCAACTCGCTTTCAACCGCACGTGAGATGTTTCAGGAACTTCTTAAAAGGAGACTTCCGTCAGCAGGACCCGATGTAGTTCTCCTTCGTGTTTCTGTAGTTGGTGTGCAGAAAAACCGGAAGAAAACCTTAACGTATGAGTTGATTGATTACTTTGATGAAGAAACAAAAATTTCCGCAATGATGCGGACAACGTCATTCCCCACATCGGTCATAGCTCAGATGATCGGTCGCAAGACAATTAAAGATCGGGGAGTGTTCACACCCGAAGTTTGCGTCCCTGTCGAACCTTTAATTGAAGAGTTGAAGAAGAGAAACATTATTATTACTTCGGAAATGCAATGAACCACACAACAGAAAAGATCCACCGGGCAACCGAAAAAGGGAGGAAGCACGCTTCACGGAGGGGACAATGAAACGACCGTTATCCGTTATTATCATAACTAAGGATATGAAAACAGGGCAGGATGTTCACAACAGGTATGATACTCTGACACGCTTTCCGCGGCTGAAACTCATAGCGATATGTCTTAGGGCATTTTTCTCATTATGAAGAAACGAACCACAGCATATCACCTTCTATTCCTTAGTACAATACTGAGTGTCGGAATTCTCTCCGCACAAAATTCACTTCCTGTCCGGTTTCACGGTACTCCGTCACGAAATTCATCCATCGGCATATTCACAAAAAACGGCGTTCTTTACGGTTCGCTGAATGATCTTGCACGGATTTTCAGTCTCAGAACATACATCAATACCGAAACGAATAAACTGGAGATTTCTTCGGAAGAACTGACGCTGAAAGTGACCGGGAATAATCCCTTTGTTGTTCTCTTCGATAAAAAAGAAAATGCAAATCTTCTCCAGCTGCCCGTTCCTACTATACATGCAGCTAACTCATTCTTCGTACCGCTCCGATCGTTTGTACCGATATTCAAATCGCTCGTTGCAGACGAGCTCTCACTGGAAACCGATGCCATAACCGTTGGAGTGGAAACGTCAAAATCACGTTTTGATGTAACAGGTGTCGATTTTGATGAAAAATCGAATGGATTGCTCATACGTTTAAACTGTACGAAAGCAATCTCCGACTACGAATGTTGGCCCAAGCAGATCGGTGACGACACATGGCTGTATGTGACTCTTGCCAACACCCGGGCAGATATTAATGCTATCCGTTCAATGAAACCTTCGGGCATCGTCAGGCAGATACTTGCATTCCAGTACCCGACTTCCGTACAGCTGACATTTCGCCTGCGCGGACTTGTTGACCGTGTGGAGCCAGTCCTCGCTGATAACAGAACCGATATTCTTCTGGCGATACAGATGTCGTCGGAGGAAGAAGCTGTGGCACGGAGAACGCGCACCTACGAACGGGAACTGCAGAGACAGCGCGATAAATGGAAGATGGACGTTGTCGTGATAGATGCGGGTCATGGCGGCGATGATCCGGGCGCGATCGGAGTTACGGGAACACGCGAGAAAGACGTAACACTGGCGATCGCTCTGAAATTAGGGAAACTAATTGAGAAGAATTTACCCGGCGTGGATGTGATTTACACGCGCAAGACGGATGATTTTGTGGAATTGTACCGGCGCGGACAGATTGCCAATCAGAATGGCGGGAAGTTATTTATCAGCATCCATTGCAACTCGATGCCGAGGAAGAATCGCACTGAAGCCGGTTTTGAGATTTACCTCTTACGCCCCGGAAAGAACGAGAACGCTCTCCGTATAGCTGAAAAGGAAAATGAGGTCGTAAAACTCGAGCAGGGATATGAAAACCGTTATCAGCAATTGACAGAAGAAAATTTTATTCTTTTAACGATGGCACAGAGTGCGTATGCAAAGTACAGCGAGCAGTTCGCCGAAATCCTCACGCTGGAAATGAGCAAGCATCTCGGTCTTACGAACAACGGCGTTAAGCAGGCGGGATTTTACGTCCTTGTCGGCGCCTCCATGCCGAACGTCCTGGTCGAGACCGGTTACATCTCAAATAAAAAAGATGAGAAATATCTCAGGAGCTCGAAAGGACAACAGCGTGTTGCCGAATCGATATTCAATGGTGTAAAGCGGTTCAAGCAGGAATATGAGAAAACTCTCAAGGAAGGCAGAGAGATAGGAACAAACTAGTTAACATCCGGCATTTTATTTAGATTAATCCTAGAAAAATGCCGGAGGTTTAGCCCGGAAAATAAAACCTTGCGAAATCAAACCCTCCATTTCGTTCAGGGCAGGCCTTCGCGAGGTTAACAAGATTTTTTAACTCTGGTTCCCAAAGTCCTCTTTGGGAACCTACTTATGATGTATAGAGAGTGGATGGATCTCAGCTTTCAAACCACTACACTCGCACTCCAATTCACTCCCCTTGCATTCTACCGAACCCCCTCTATAATCTTCCCCTCCGAAAGGGGGAGATGCTTGATTTTCGATTACCGGAATGTCCATTCTGACCAATGGACCTTTCCTTACTTCACAAGCGACATTTTCTTTACGCCAGTAAGGTTGCCCGCCTGTAACCGATAGAAGTACATACCGCTGGTTAATCTTGACCCATCGAATGTTACTTCATGGTATCCTGTTCCCTGCTTCTCATCCACAAGTAAAGCAACGCGCTGACCGAGTGTATTGAAGACACTCAATTGTACATGCGATGCCTCCGGTATACCATATTTAATTGAGGTAGATGGATTGAAGGGATTGGGGTAGTTATTAAATATGACGAATTCATTTGGTACAGTTTGATTAGTGGATATCATTCCATAACTATCTGGTGGCGCGGGTGGTAATTCAGAAGTTGGAACGATCTTAATAAAAGCATTTGAATTTTTATATTTGGTTTCAGATGATAATATCAATGTCCCAGCTTGATCTACCTTTACCCAATATCCTCTACCCGGCTGTATCGAGTCTGTTTTGGCGTATGTTCCCTGAAATTCAAAGAAATCACTCGTTACAATACCCGAAGGATCGCTCGTAATACTTGCGGTCAATATTTGCTCTGATATTGAACCGATTAAATTCCAGCCTTCGTTTACATTGATTTCCTTTGTATCAATGATGTATCCTGAGATGGTTTCCGAGTCTGGGTCTGGATAATATTTCAGCCAATATCCTATACCGTTTTTTATAGTATCCTTCGACACATAAATCCCTTCATAGGCAAATGCATCAGACCCAGAGTTAGGAAACACTGTGTTTTTTTGAGCATCATCAACATATAATGGTAGGGATACCATATTCCAGCCAAAAATCATCTGTATTTCCTTGGATGTTGGGATACCAGCGCTTGTTTCAGATGGTAGGCTAGAATTGTCATGGCAATCTACTGCCAATACAACGTAATAATAACGATAACCTTCAGATACATCATTATCGTTATACATTGTATTTATTGTTGATCCAATTCTTGTTTCCAAGCCAGGAGTAAAGCCGGGTATTGTTGATCGATAGACTTCGTACCTTTGGAAATCACGATCGTTTGTATTGGGATCCCATGTAAGTTCAACAAGTGGTCCAGGTTGTAGAGTAGCGATAAAATCAGCTGCCGGGGAAGGTGCGATATTGTCTACAGAATAACCAGTTTCTGGAACAGATATATAATATATATTCGGATCTGATGTATGTGCGGTAATAAGATATGCTTCAGTATACGGGGAATCGGCGAGTGTTTGGACTACAAAATTATACTCAGGAGACTGTGTCGCATTTACAGTTCCCAGATAATCATACAGTACACCAAGTGTATCATTATTAATAGCCATCGCCAATGGCACATATTTTGTAACAGACATTCCAGGCGGTATTTTACGCCA
>CAYGXH010000203.1:0-5894 GCA_964353675.1 uncultured Chlorobiaceae bacterium | reverse complement strand
CGAAAGGTGGAGATGGAAAGGCTTAGTTCAAAGGGTCTCTGCGTTTCTCCGCTAACGGGACTGTTTCCAAATTCATAAATATCGCATCACTATGGGATTTTTTCAAATAGAGTATCACCATTGTGAGCTCCGTAGGAGCGTCATGTTTATAGCATATGTGTTAGCAAAACAGATAGCTCCGTAGGAGCGGAACTTTATGTATGGAGACATTCTTCCCAATATCTTGTCTGATTCGCCGAAATCCACATAAAATCAATTGCGCTGTATCATACTAATATTGATTTACCCCTTCCTATTTTATAATTTTAAGTTATGAAATTGATATATAATGATTACCGGTCTTTTTTAAAAAGGGCGTAATATGAAATCGCAGCGGGATTTGATCTATACAATTCTATGCATCTGCATGATTATTCTATTTTCATCTTGTGAAGACGATCCGGTTTTGTCGCCAAATTCGAATATCAATCCGTTTATTACCGATACAACTATGATAATAAATCACACTACCACAAACCTTTCATCGATACCGGACCAGTGGGTTATAAAGGTAAGAACCGATCTCCACATCGCTTATGGTCATACATCGCATGGAAGTCAGTTAACTACCGGCATGAGCGGACTTGTCACCTTCAAAGGCAACCTTTACAGATTTAACAGTACGGGAGCAGATAGCGCGCTCGAACTCCGCGACTCTCCTTTCTCTGGAGCGTATGATTTAGGTAATCCCAACCGAACTGCCTGGGCAATATCGACTAGAACCTATCTTAATGCTCATCCCGAGATCAATGTTGTAATTTGGTCCTGGTGCGGACAAGTGAGCAGTGCGACAAACAACGATATCGTCACCTATCTTGACCTGATGAATGGATTAGAAAACGATTATCCGAATGTTAAGTTTATATATATGACAGGACACCTTGACGGAAGCGGTCTAACAGGAAATTTACATCTTCGAAACGAACAGATCAGGGCATTCTGCACAGTCAACAAAAAAATTCTGTATGATTTCGCAGACATCGAATCATATAATCCCGATGGTGTGTACTTCGGCGATAAAATACCGAACGATAATTGCGATTATGATACGGATAACAACGGAATCCGCGACGGTAACTGGGCTGTCGAATGGCAAAACGCCCACCCCGGTCAGTGGTACAACTGCGGATCTGCTCATAGTCAGCCGCTGAACGCCAATCTGAAAGCCTACGCCGCGTGGTGGCTCTGGGCCCGGCTTGCAGGCTGGAACGGTCGTTAGGTCCATCCGCTAAAATATACTACGGCACTCTACTCGGGGTCTGTTTTTAAGATCACTTCTACTGATGGGCGAATTTACATATACGGGGGCACCATCACCTCAAATGATCATCGAACTTTATTGGGTAGGCGACGCGTTCTTCCAAAGAGGTTCCGATTCCCAGTAATCCGGAAAACCTAAGTCTTTTCTCTGAACTAAAGGATAATTATTAAATAATAGTTCGAGCTGTCGAATTAATTTACTATTCGGATTTACAGTTTTTAATAAGTACTGTATCATTGATAACACATAATAGATACGATCATTTGGCACAATCGAACGTAACCATTCATGTTTGGGCGTGATTGGATATTTTGGTTTTATTCGCAGAACTCTATTCCAGAGGCGAGCATGATGAGCACAAATATTTCTGACGTAAATCAATACATGCAACCAACTCATAAAATCTACATCATGTAAACCATAAATATCCGCAATCCTGCGTTTCTCTTTTCCGGGTTTGAGACATTTGTAAAATTGCGATATAGTACCGAACGAACATATTTCTAACAATATCCAAGATGGTGGGTAGTGGTTGGAATATTTCTCTTTAAATTCTTTTATAAATTGTTCATCGCTACGTTCGTATTCTAGATTAAGATTATTCATGACTACCGTATAGAATTTCTTGTTGGGGAACAAGTTTTCTCGCTCGAACCAAAATGGACCGAATGCATGGGAAAGAACATAGATGATTTGTGTGCGAAACGAAACTTCTAATTTTTCTAATTCATTGCTCAAGAGTTTTCTTAATTTCTTGTCAAAGCAATAATATTGAAAGGCCATTTCGAAAGTGGTTTTATCTTTAAACCGCAGAGTATTTTTATCTTCTATAAATGGGTACCAATAAGCGCTAAAACGGAAATAACTGATATGTTCCAACAGATGAAGAGCTTTCTTCCTATTCTCTACGTTCATTCCCCGATTAATTAACTGTTCGACTTGCTGTTCAACGGAGAGTGCTGGTTTGCTATAATTAATATTTCCCATACCATAAAAAGAAAAACCCACTCTGAGCGCGCTGTTCTGATGGGAAGCGGAGCGGGTATGTTAATAATAATATATAATTAGATATAATAAAAGTCAAGCATGAAATAATTCATTTATGATTTAATATTCTCGGAGATCATATATGGACATTGCTAGGCCCTTCCATTAGCAATTCCATTAGGCATGGTTTGTAATTAACCTAAAATCTTTGTGAAAGTAGTCGGGATGCCGGGATTTGAACCCGGGACCTCCTGCGCCCAAGGCAGGCGCGCTATCCGAGCTGCGCTACATCCCGATTAAATATTATCCATTTCAATATAAAAAACTCCTTATCGATTTGCAATCTTGCTTTTTTCATGAATTTTGCACTCATTGGAGAGTGATACTTCATCTTACGTAAGGATTTCACTCTAAAAGCATGACGTTTTTAAATCCGGTTGTTCTCCTCGGACTGGCTGCAGCCGCCATCCCGCTTATCCTCCACCTTCTGAACCTTCGAAAACTCCGGACTATCGAATTCAGCAGTCTCAGGTTCCTTAAAGAACTACAGCAAACAAAAATACGGCGACTGAAACTGCGGCAGATCATTCTGCTCATCATACGAACACTCATTATAATTTTTGTCGTGCTTACGTTCGCGCGTCCCACTCTCCGGGGTACATTTTTCGGGTCTGTCGGTTCACACGCACATTCTACGATGGTTATCATACTCGACAATACTTTCAGCATGACAGCCGCTGATAACCACGGCGAACGCCTTAAGCAGGCGAAAGATGCCGCCGTGCGGATTACACAACTGCTCGGGGAAGGTGATGAGGCATTTCTCATCAGATTATCTGAAATCCCCAACTCAACCGTCGATCCCGCTACACATGACATTGAATCCCTTAAAAAAATCATTAATGAATCTGCGATATCAGCGGTCCATCGTTCCATGGGGGATGCACTCAGGATCTCGGCAAAACTGCTCGAAAAATCGAGCAACGCGAATAAGGAAATCTACCTTATTACCGACCGCCAGCAGACTCAGCTAGCACGCCATATCGGTGAAGAAGAATCCCTCCGTCAGTTCTCACTACAAACCCACCTTTACGTGGTCCCGATCGGTTCAGATGCCGTCCCCAACGCTTCGGTCGATTCTCTCTCCGTCATCAGTACGATTCTGGAAAAGGATAAACCGGTATCACTATTAGTCTCGATTAGAAATTGGAGTTCGAATCCTCTTACTAACTACGTCCTTAGTGCATACATCGAGGGCAAGAAATCGGTACAAAACAGCATTAATGTCGAACCATGGGCAACTAACTCTCTGGAGATTTCAGTTACTGCACAGCAAACCGGATTGCTCAGAGGATACGTTGAACTTGAAGATGATGCAGTCGACATTGATAACCGACGGTACTTTACTCTTTCGATTCCGGAGAGGATGAATGTCGCTATCCTCTCCGGCTCCGATCGGGACGACCGATTCATCCGGTCTGCATTGGAAGCCCACAGCGGCCAGAACGGTTCGATTTTAACTATTGATGATGTATCATCTGCAAAATTACCATACTTCGACTTCAATTCTGTGGATGTCGTCATCAGCGTTAATATCCCTTCCTTCAATAGCGATGTTTGCGAACGGCTGAAAGACAACGTATACCAGGGCGGCGGACTTATTATTTTCCCTGGTCCTGATATCGATGTCAGCAATTACAACAGAGAACTGCTTACAAAACTGGGAATACCACACATCGAAAAAATTACAGGCACTAATTCGCAACCCGCTAACCTCGTTTTTCAATCCTTTGATTTCGATCACCCCCTCTTTTCAAATATTTTCGAAAAACAACAGGCAGGGGCAACATCGAAAGGTGAGGGCGTAGAATCTCCGAATATTATAACAGCCCTGGTTAGAAAAGTTGATAAAAAATCCCTCACAATAATCTCGATGAGCAACGGTTCTCCCGGACTAAGTGAGCACAGTCTCGGTACCGGAAGAATTTTAATGTTTTCCATATCACCAACACTTGACGGGTCTGACTTCCCGATAAAGGGTATTTTTGCGCCATTAATGTACCGGTCCGTTATATATGCATCTCCAAAAGAGGAACTGAATACTTCAATGATCGTGGGTGATGAAGTAATGCTTCCAATATCTGTAAGAAAAATGCGGAGAGCGGAGAGCAGAGAAGCGCTATCGGAGCCATACAGACTCGCGGCGCCGGATAGCGTTGAGGAAATCATACCTCACTCAGAGCCTGATACGATGCGGAATAAAACTGATAAGCGTATTTTTTTACCACTACGCTCTATATATCAACCGGGTATTTATGAAATACGCAAAGGCGGACAACTACTTTCTCTCTTAGCCGCAAATACTTATCCACCGGAATCCGATCCTCGTCTCGCTGAGAATAAAGAACTTCTAACGTTCGCGGAATATCATGGAATTCCTCCATCGAACGTTCACACAACAACAGGTGGCGAAGAACTTCAGGCGTCCATCCTGCAATTCCGCTATGGCGAGGAGCTGTGGCATTACTGCGTTATTATCGCGATCATTCTAGCCCTGATAGAAATTTTCATTGCACGGAACAGCAGATGACCGCTGATACCGCTGATGATTATGATGAATATGATAAGAATGGGACAAAGGTATTCAACAATCATCATAAACATCATTATATCACACTCATCAGCTTGCCCGCCATCATCTTGGTGGGCGGTTCGGACAATAAAGAATGAAACTTATAGAAACACATAAAACCGAAACTGCAATCATTGTTGGCATCATCAACAGTGCGAAGCATCGTGTTCAAGCAAACGAATACCTGGATGAGCTTCGCCTCCTCGCAGAGACAGCGGGCGCTGAAATCCGCGGGAGGTTTCTTCAGGAACGGGAACGTTTCGATCCGGCAACGCTGATCGGAAAAGGGAAGGCGGAAGAGATCGCACAAATAGTTAATACAGATAAAATCGATGCCGTGATTTTCGACGATGACCTTTCGCCCGTGCAGGTCCGCAATCTCGAAAAGTACATTAATTGCAAGATTCTGGACCGGAGTACACTCATCCTTGATATTTTCGCGTCACGTGCAAAATCGAAGGAGTCAATGACGCAGGTTGAACTCGCACAGTTGCAGTACCTTCTACCCCGCCTGACCCGTCAATGGACTCACCTCTCTAAGCAATATAGCGGTGTGGGGATGAAAGGACCGGGAGAACAACAAATAGAAATGGACCGGCGTTCAATCCGGACGAGAATCAGCTATTTAAAAAAACAGCTTGGGGAAATCGAAAAGGAGCGGGAAATTCAGCGTAAAGGCAGAACCGAGCACGTCCGTGTTGCACTCGTCGGATATACCAATGTGGGTAAATCAACGCTAATGCGGCTCCTCTCGGGAAGCGACGCATTCGTCGAAGACCGCCTTTTTGCGACACTTGATACTACTGTCAGAACCGCCAAACTCTCACAGGAAGAAACAGTTCTATTGTCCGATACGGTTGGATTTATCCGGAAACTCCCTCCCCACCTCATAGCATCGTTCAGGAGTACGCTCGCCGAGGCATCTGAAGCTGATATACTCCTCCACGTCATCGACGTGAGTCACTCCCGATATGA
>CAYGXH010000202.1:0-5905 GCA_964353675.1 uncultured Chlorobiaceae bacterium | reverse complement strand
ACCGATGCATTTGTTCATACCTTTCGGAAAAGAGCAGTCCCCCAGCCGTCGGGAACACAGATTGGTTTCTCCAATTTGTCAACCAGAAACTCTTTCAGTGCTCTGGAACAGGCCCAATCCGACTCATTATTGTTATAATCGTGAACAAAAATGAAACCACCACTATTCATTCGAGGATAGAAGAACCTCAAAGATGCCAGCGTCGGTTCATACTTGTCGAGGTCTATCATTACAAAAGCAAATCTCTCTTGTTCCAAGCCAATACTTGTGTCGGGAAAATATCCCTTACGAATGATGATATTTTCAGTGTTTCCGATGTTGCGAAGCACACTTTGCTCAGATGTATCCTGAAAGCGGTCATCATCATGAGTCTGCGAGTCGCGTTGATCAAATCCCTGGAAAGTGTCGAAAAGGAAAAGCTTACGATCGGGGAGCAGCTTATGGATGAACTTGCTCAGAGAGCCTTTGTACACGCCGCACTCAGCTAAAGAACCGGCAATCTCATCCTTAGCAACTTGTTCAAGAGACAGGAAGAGAGTCCCGTAGCGTATCGGATCGCCGGACTCGACGAGCATCTGTCTTTGCTGCTGTGTAAGATACGGATTCATGAGCCAATCAGAGGCGATTCGTCTCGTAAGAAACCATCGCAGTTTTGCTCTTGAGACGCCCTTCTGTCGCAGCCAATCTTTAATATCAATCATTTGCTTAATTTATCCTTTGTACTGCATTCCTTTTGTGTTTCCCTTTGTTAAGGGGGAAAGTTGCGGCTTCCCTTTGGAGTGCCTAGTCCTTCTCTTCTCCCTTTTTCGCTGTTTAAATACGTTGTGCATACAGCAGGAGTAGGCTTATAAATCGCTCTAGAGTCCTCGAAGGTTGTGTTTGATCACAGGAAATGAAAGGTACCATGCTTATTTTGTTTATGCCAGCACCGCTCTCATGGTATTTGAACTTATGATACATCGCCGGTGCTTGGCCTGAGAAAAAAAACCGTGCCCTTGCTGAAGCATAAAGGCACGGTTAGAGTGTTGTATACTATATTATTTTGTACGTAAGAACTCGATACGCCGGTTCTTCTGTTTATCTTCCGGTGTTGCATTCGATGTAATCGGTTTATCGGGTCCAAATCCAGCCGTAGTAATTCGGGATGGCTCAATGCCTTTATTCACCAACCATGTTTTTACGGCATTGGCACGGCGCTTGGAAAGCTTCATATTGTAATCGTGTTTGCCGACATTATCGGTATGACCCTGAATATTAACTTCAATCTCGGGATGTCTGTCGAGGGTATTGAATGCCTGCATCAGAATCTCTTCCGATACCCGTGTTATTTCGGCGCTTCCCGTTTTAAAAACGACGCCATCGAGCACGATTGGAACGTTGATCTCGGCTTTAAGTTCCTGTTGGACTTTCGGAACATCATCACTCGGATCGAGCGGATTCGTATGGTTGGCGATCTCATTACCATCGCTGATCGTACCCGCGTCGGTATCTGCTTTTAACGGATCGGTTTTGTGCATATTAGCTTCATCGCCATCCTTCAATCCGTCGTTGTCTGTGTCGGGTTTCAATGGATCGGTTTTGTGTGTATTGACTTCTTCACCATCTTTCAATCCGTCGCCATCAGTATCCGAATTGAATGGATCAGTTTTATATGTATTGATTTCTTCTGCATCCTTCGATCCGTCGCCATCAGTATCCGGATTGAGTGGATTAGTTTTGTATGTATTGATTTCTTCTCCGTCTTTCAATCCATCGCTGTCTGTGTCAGATTTTAATGGATCGGTTCTGTATGCATTGACTTCTCCACCGTCTTTTAATCCGTCGCCATCAGTATCCGTATTGAGGGGGTCAGTTTTGTATGCGTTGATTTCTTCTCCATCTTTCAATCCGTCGTTATCTGTATCAGCTTTCGTGGGATCGGTTTTGTGCTGTCTCACTTCTGCACCGTCTTTCAATCCGTCATTATCACTATCACCGTTGAGCGGATTTGTCTTGTAGGTACGGATCTCTTCACCGTCGCTTAATCCGTCGCCATCTGTATCCGGATTATCCGGGTCGGTACCTAATACTTTTTCTTCTTTGTTAGTCAGGCCGTCGCTATCACTATCCCGGGAACCGCCGCCTATAACGAACACGAGTCCAAAACCACCAGAGTAGTATGCGTCGTAAGGTCCGCCTTGTTTGTAATAATTGAGATCATCGGTGAGTGAATAATTTGCACCCCCGCTTATATCAAGAATCACACCTTCTGCTAATGCTATTTCGAATCCTAATCCAGCAGGAATAACTCCTGTCCATCCATCTTTCTTCACTTCTTTGGGTGAAACCGACTCTGGAAAGTCGACAACTTTAAAACGAAGTCCGCCAAATCCCATATAGAAATATGGATTCCATGCATCGCTTAGTGCGAAATTGAATATCAAGCGTGCATCGACCGGAATGATTTCAGTACGGTAATACGCTCGTTCAAAATCTAGTCCTGCGTATGAACCATAACCGGCACCGAGTTCCATCTGGACTGCTTGTCCCAGTTCAAATCGGCCGAACCAACGGGCGATATATGAAGCCTTATATCCCTGGCTTTCCCAGAATTCTGTTACCGGCAGTATGCCGTTGATTTGCAGTCCATTTTTAAAACCATAATCATGTATCTGAGCAAAAGATGTGCTTACTAGAAAAAAGAGGAAAATTACCAATCCTATGGTGTAAAATATTTTAGATTTATTCATGTAATCCTCCGAAATAGTGGATAAAGTATTTTTGGATTGTTCTTCATTATGATGTTATGATGTGTCAAAACGGTCATCCGATTCATAAATTGATTAAAAATACCGTTAATCCTGCAGGTGGAAATTTAGATCAAAATTAACCAAAAGAAAGAGATAATCAAAATATATACCTGGTTTTTTCAAGGCTCCCACTCCAATGATTTTTACGAATTCAGAGTTCTTTTTCTATCGGCGGAAACACCTTATTTGGTTAAGTTTAAATAGAAGAATGGGAGTAAGAACCGGTTGTGCTTATGAAAATAATTTTACCGGTCTGAAAGTTTTCCAAAAACCTGATATCCGGAATCAGCGGCATCAATGATACCATTTTTAGAAGTATCAAGACTTGAACCGTTTGATCAATGAACTCCCTTTGTTTTTAAGCCATTTCTTGATGCGGGTTGATGGATCCGATTGAGTAAAGGATTGCTTCTCGGCATAGAACCTGATTTTTTTAATCGAAGCAAAGAGAGCTTTGGCGAGGATCTCGTCGGATTCGGGAGGACCTTCGAGGACTCCGATTCCGCAGGTGTTTGAACTGGAATAGGTATATGAATTTGAAAAAATCTTTTTACCGAATTCAAAAACTTCACCGACTCCGGGACAGGAAACGGATGTGATATCATGTAAAATAATCCATCCGTCTTTTTTGAGGGATCTGGTACATTGTGTAAAATCCCACAGACAACCCTCGAATGAATGGTCTCCGTCAACGAGAATGACGTCGTAAGACTGATCCTTTAACCAGTCTGTAAATTCCGGCTTTGAGGAATCCATATCGAAAAAAATAAGTCCGATATTTTTCTGACACCATTCAATGCGGGATTTCTGATTTTCAAGTAAACCCGTATGGAAATGATTTAAATTATCGATTGCGTAAAGAGATGCCTCGATTCCATTTTTTTTGAAAAGATGAGATAGGAAAATAAGAGTAGCACAACTTCCCACGCCGATTTCGAGATATTTTATTTTTGATCCACGGTAGCGCCGGATCAATGCGTTGGATAATTGGCTAAGCTCTTCAGGAACCTGCTGGAGTTCCAATCCGCCCTTATAATTATGGTGAAAATATTCGGGATCTATGGAACCAAGATTGGATATGACTTCCGTGATATCTGCCGTTAGGTCGAGCGGAGAATTATCCATTCTCTTAAGGGCATCGGAGAAAGTAATGAAAGAAATTTGATCAGTCATCATAATTTCAAAAAGTATGATCTTTGTTCTTATTCATGGAGAGGAGTTCCGTCGCAATTATTCTACGGACAGATGATCGATTTCCAGATGATCCGATATTTTTTTTCCCTGTATGAAGTTTTCCAGCTCCTGAGAGAACAGATTCAGGTCAAGACCGTTTTTCTCTGCGGTGAATCTCAGCCATTGCTCTTCAACGGGATGAAGTTCATTGTCTGAAAAAGCGAGAAAAAGTCCGTCCTTGATAAACTTAAGCGCCAATTCTTTAGATGAAAACACAGGATAAGCATCAACTATGTATTTATTTTCGAGAATATCACGGATGGCATTATCACAAAACTCTTTTTCAAATCCCAGAGTTTTACCAATGCGCTTCATCAGCTCGATCTCAGGTTGTTTAACCTCATTGTCCTTCCTTATAAGCAAGAGCAGCCCTTTGAAGTAGTTGCTTCCGTCTAATATACTGATTCTCACGTTACTCCTTTTTTTAAGAGAAAATGGGTTTTCGCCTAAATCGTGTAAGTACACAATATTCAGTTTTAATTTGTGAAATTGCTAAAAAATTGACCATTATGCGCCTCTGGGTACTGAATCAAATGTAGTAAATTTATTTTTGAGAAGGTATTGTAATTTGGGGGAATTTTTTAGAAGACTATTACATATGAGTACCTCCAAAGGACGGATTTTCAGGGATGCCCTTTTTAAGTGCCCGGAGCATGGATTTTCAATCAACCAAATCACCACCACATTATACATTAGGAGCGGACCGTATTTTGCGCACATGATATTGAAAATACCCTTTAAACAGAGTATTTTAGCATGTATTGTTCACGCAGATAATAATCTTAATTGATTCATCCTTGTATTTCATCTTTAATCGTTCTATATTGACTCTATCGATTCGATATAGAGTGTTTCAGTGTGTTAAGGGATTTACACACCTATGACCTGATAGTCGAACGAAGGAGTTTCCCTCCTTTTGATTTACCTTCGCTCATTTACTACCAAGCCACGTGCGTCCGGTATCGACATACTGGTGAGAAGTAATGATATCCTATGAATTAACCTCCGCAACGATGTAACGATCAGTACCAGCGATCGTATCACAGTTCCCTATCTACACCAATCAATAACTGGATTGAGGTTTTTATAACGCGTTTCAGTAACTCTTATTATGGCAGGTTTGTTTATCTTTTCCACCCTAACGATCTGTATACAGAAACCTGCGATCACCAAACAAGTGGCAATGGGAGCATGACTAATAACTTGAACTGGAAAGTATAAAGTGAACCTTTACTATCATTACTGCAGGGGTTAATATGAAAATATTTAATGTGTTTTTTCTTTTCTTCTTTGTCGCTGTATCATATGCGCAAATTCCTGATAACAATTTAGGTACCACCCAGAATGGATACTTGAGCTCACAAGCCATTCAATTTGATGAGGGGTGGAATTTGGTATCAGTTCCATTAAAAGTTACTGACGGTATAAAGAGTTTTCTTTTTCCAACCGCCACGTCGCAAGCTTTCATATATCAAAATGGTTACCAGTCAATAGATACATTGGAAAATGGTCCCGGATTTTGGTTGAAATTCGATTCATCTGAAACTGTTCTCATTACAGGTGACGAAATTTTTAAAGATACAATTGAAGTTCAGAACGGCTGGAATATTATTGGCTCGTTATCAACACCGGTTGTTGTGAGTACAATTAACAGTTTACCACCCGGAATAATTGCTTCTGGTTTTTTTAGATACACCGATGGTTACACGGTTGCTGATACTATTTATCCTGGAGAAGGATGTTGGGTAAAAGTAAACCAAAGCGGTGTAATTATTTTATCTTCTATTACGCCGACAGTAAGCTATGGAGGTAAAATCTATCATACTGAAAAGATAGGAGATCAATGGTGGTTACAGGAGAACCTTGATATCGGGATGATGATT
>CAYGXH010000201.1:0-5906 GCA_964353675.1 uncultured Chlorobiaceae bacterium | reverse complement strand
CGTTTTTGCGATCATTCTTTGCATCTATGCCTGAAACCGTGAGCGAACGAGCGCTTTTTGCGAGTGAGTCGAACGATCCTGTTCCGGGCACTCATTTTGGGCAGTTTCAGTTTGACGTAAATCACGCATCGAAAAATCTTACCAAAATCTTACCGTAGAATTGGAAAGCCCACGACCGGATTGCGATGACCGATGTTTAACATCTTAGATTGAAAATATTCGCGCGTCATTTTTACTGCTGTTAGGCGAAGAAGGTTGGCGAACGCTTTTTAACGCTATGCCGTAATCAGGAAAACATGTCGTCACAATATCATCGCTCCTGCGTCAATCAACACACAATATTCTGCTACATTGAACGTCCTCACCTGCTTTCCTTTCCGCAGCCATTTCTATTGGCGACGCTTCTTCGGAAGAATTGCCCAGAGAATCAGATACACTATAAATCCCGGTATGATTGGCACAAAAGATCCAACCACAAACAGTATCCTGACCGTGGTTGCCTTCCATTCGAGCCACTCGGCGATTCCCGCGCACACCCCGCCAATGACTTTGTGATCCGTTGAACGCTGTAGGTCTCTTAGTCGTGGCATTTTCGTTTCATCCTTAGCAAACCGTTCATGTCCCTCGTTGACGTAGCTCTTAAATAACACAGATGTCAAATCCATTGTTTTCCTGTGAGCCTGTAACATCGCAATCGTAAGTCATGCTGAGAGCCAACCTTTTTCACATAATGTCTGCCGTAAAAATGCAACAGTTTTGTGAACCTATAATTCCCATTTAGTGAACAAAGTATTGAGCGAGGCTTTTATTTATCTGCAAGTCGTGTTGCCGCTTGTTATGTGCCACGCGGCTAATCCTGGAGAGAAACGCGCAAGTTATCATTCTATAAGCTGTACACTTTGTATTATCATTCCAGCAACTAGGCCCCTCATCACCATATCCATATTCAAGTTTACCATAAATCTTCTCAAGCGAGTCAATAGTAGTACCTACTCCTCCCCCGGAACTTAATTGCACAACAGATCTATAAAATAATAAGATTGTTGACAACTTGGTAGTGGTATCCCATTCAATCCTTCCAATGTCTTCATTATTCCAATAAATAATACTTACCCAAAGATCTCCATAACCATTAAAAATTGTAGTATCTCTAAAGCTTTGGAATTTATTTTCAAAATCGGATTTTTTAATACCAACTCGGAATATATCCGTCCCACAAAGATCGATAACAAATGGATGCTGAGGAGAAATATTCTTTTCCACCTTCGTCTGCCCACCACAACCAGCTATTAGAAACACAGTGATTAGCAGGAGTAGGATTGATGATTTAGGGGGCATCTGGATTTTTCTTTATTGTGAATGCCATTTGAGTATTGTTACCTATCTTTATATCTTATTTTTTCTCTCCCAACTTTAATTAAAATTATTTCTCTAACATAATTGTACCAACCAATATTCCAATCAGCATATAAATTGCGAAATCGAGAAATATTTGCTTTTTTATAATGGATTTCTAGAAGATTTTTATCTCTCCAAATTAAATATAAGCTATCAACGTGTGTTGCACAAAATTGGTATGTTTCAGGTTTATTAATTAACTTACCAATTGTCACAAGATATATCAATGTATTTATTTTACCAAATACACCTCCTCCTCTATCTTCAGCAATAACAGCATCAACAAGAGAATCTGTTGAAGTAATCCTACTTAATTTCACAATATACCAATTTTGTTGTTTGCTACAGAAAATGTTTAAAATAATTAGAAACACAGCGATTAGCAGGAGTGGGATTAATGATTTAGGGGGCATGGGAAGCTCTTATTAGCAGGGTGGTTGGAGAAGGAGGGTAGTAAAATTAATATTTCATGTTCCCCAAAAAATCCCCAAAAAGTAAAAAGATAATCCCCATTAAAATACATAATATGCCTCCTATAATAATTTTACATTTTCTGTTTCATCCCATGATTTTCGCGCCATTTCCTAACTCTAGGCGTCCCCCCATCTACATATAAAACATCACCAGTTTTAACATCTACATAAATATCATAACGTGCATCCATATATCCTATTACATAGCTGACACATCTCCAAAAAGTTTTATTATTCAATCTTCCTTCAGTATGTTCAAGCCATTCCGTGTAATCCCCCCAAAATGGCCTACGTACAACCCCTGTCTTTATTGAATCCAATGTAAATGGGTTCTCAGGAAAAATTTTAATTCCCGTTTTACTTGTGTCCAATCCCATATCAATGAGCTCATTCAATCCAATTTGGTAGGCCTGCTCTTTTGTTATGCTTTTATCCTTATCTGCACACCCAGCTATCAGAACCACAGTTATTAGTAGTATTGGGATTAATGATTTAGGGGGCATATCTGTATGTAGCTACCTATTATTCTTTCTTTTCACCTGGTGGATGCTATACAGTTGGTAATTTCAATTCCCAAATAAGGGAAGAATTGGTTCCTTAAATAATTCCTTATGTAAATTTAAAGTTGTATCCACAACAAACACTTTTCCAGACTTCATGAGTTCTAACTTTATGTGATATTTTAGTTCAGCTATATCATTCGGTATATCGTAGTAAAACAGGCGGACACTTAAGTTGTCATAGTGATTGTATTTTGTCCTATACTTTAAAGGAATGCGGTCAAAAGAATTATATTCTCTATAACCCGTAGTATCATCAAATGTTGCATATATTGGACCATTTATTTTATGAGGTAATTTGCTCCAATAATTACCATATCCCTTATTGAATAAATACATAATATTATGGTGATTTAATATGTTGTTGTAGCTTATTACATTTTCACAATAAGTAATTATAAAATCATCTGGTAAACATGTTTTACAATAACAATTCAAAGAGGCATTGTAGTATTTTGGATTTTTATTCACATATAATTTGTTGGAGTGAGGTAAACTAATAGAAACATGAAGACTATCTAGTTCCGGATAGGATAAAGTTATGTAATATTTAGATATTTTTTTATTATCATGACAAAAGACATAATTTGATGTAGCCATGTGTAAAAATTCAAAGACGGAGCGGCAGCTTGAAAAAAGAAACGCAGTGGTAATTGTAAGCACAAGAATAATATTTTTAATACCAATATACCTTTTTATTCTCATACCAAATCCCCTTGATATGTTTCTCCAATCAGAGAATATTTATTTTCTAATGATATATTTGGATTCTTATTATTACTAATACCATAAATAAAAATATAATAACAACAGCACCTATTTCCTTATCTTTATTCTTAGCAGTATTTAATGAATCGGCTTTTGTCGTGTCTGTTACTGCTGATTGTTTTGAAGATGATTCATGTACCCCAACACAACTAGATAGATATGCAACTATCAAGAATAACAGAATAATATAGACAAGGGATTTCATATCCTAATTAGTTTTCCCGATCACTGATGGATTGGCTTTCAAATATTCATAGAAAAGTATTATCAGTATTTTATACCACCTAAACTGCTTCATACCAATCCATTCGATATGTTTCTCCTATCAGAAAAGCCTATTTATGAAAAGCCATTAAAATTGGCCAACATATATCTTTTTGACTATACCATTCTCGGTTGTTATAGCAATACAAGTTGTGTCATTCAAATTAACGCAATAGTAAAAACTCTGATATGGAAGACCGTTGTCTTTATCAGAATGCCCATATAATTCCCAGACTCGATTGAGCGAATCACCAACACCTAATCCTTTGGTAGTCAAAAATCCAACATGAATTACACGAATTCCAATAAGAGCATTCATATGATTAAAAATAAGTTCAAAATCTGGATATTTCCATATTGATAATCCACCGGGGTAACGTTCATACGGTTTGACGGCTTTAATACTGTCTGGAGATCCAACTGCCTTTATTACAGTAGCAGAATCTGCTTGATAGTATAAACCTTTGATAAAAAAGTCCTCTTCTTTAAGTATATAATTAGAATCAACAGATTCTTGACGATTACACCCTGAAATGATTAGTAGAAAAGTTAATATTAATATTGCCGCGATAAATGAGACCCCAATTTTCTTCAAGTTAAATATCCCCTATCAGATAAGCTAACGGCAAAGTAAGAATATTCCAGTTGAAAGTAAAGCCTCCAGCGATCTTGATATAATAGATTTCTATTGTTACATTTAGGTATTGAGGTAGCTTTCGATGATGATGGGGGTATGAGGATGAAAAAGATAATATATATTGCACTCTCAATCGTAATATTAGCTGGCTGTAACGACGACAATCTTACCGATTTAGGAATACCGTCCCAGATCACAGTTCTCTCTCAGACGGGCATTCCTGTAGAAGATGCCACTGTCGAAGGTGGGTTCGACTGGACGTCTTATCAAGTACAAACTAATGATGCTGGTGTTGCAACGTTGCCAGGTACAGCCCGTGGTGAAATGGCAGTTATCTACAAAACCAACTTCCTTCCAGTAATTATATCAATCATTGCTCCAAATCAGTATACTTTGACTGAAACATCCATGAAGCTCAATTTAATTGGTAGTGTTTCCGGAAAAGCTATTCGTTTCAGACAAAACGAGCTCATCACATTGGACTATGGCGGAACATATCATTTGTATTCATACAACGACCAGTCCATATCCGAGACATTCAATCGTCATCTCCACGATTCAGCAGTCGCAATTCGGGAAATCCACCTATTCGGTGACACACTCTGGTTCACAACTCATAATTCAGGTGTGTTTGTTTTTTCGATCCAAAATCCTTCGTCTCCGATATTTTTATTCCAACTTCCTGTTCCCGGGTACCTTGGTCCTTTTGCATTGAAAGACTCGATTCTTGTTCTTGGCGATCAATGGAATCCTGGTCCTCTAAGGATAATGGTTTATTATCCTTCAGGTGAATGTCGAGAACTTTCCAGAGTAGAGAATTTCTTGGTCCGCAAGATGACGAGAATTGATAACGCTATCATCTTACTTGGTAACTACTATTGTCTACCAACTATCTTTGATATTTCAAATCCTAGTTCACCAATACTTCTCTACAATGGTCTTGAATGGGAATACCAAACAGGATTATTCTACAATAACCTGACGATTCTTACACCAAAAATACGGTGAATATGGTGGAAGCAGTAAGCGCTTGATTTACAAAGTACTCGACCTATCGAATCCAGCCAAACCATCACCGAAGAATCCCATCTTAGCTGATTCGTGGATCACTGGAGTTGCCTCAGATAGTTTCGCGTATGGTAACTATTTCTTTCATTATAAAACAGTGAATGTACTAAGTGGAAGCCTTTCGAAAGGTTTTCAAACAGTTGCCACAGTAACAGATTACACATACGACGGAGTTGGGGGTGCATATCCACCTTTCTATATAATCGGCAGTCGACTTTGGAAATTAGTTGATAGAGAATGAACATTTGCTCGCAAACAACAACACAAGAATGCACAGGCTAATCTGGATAGGTAAGATGGTATGAATTGATGGTTGAACTATGCACAAGCTAAGCAAATATAAAAACGATTTGAACGGAAGGATTTTATGATAATCCGATCTATAGCATTCACGTTAATTATCCTTTTTTTTGTTAACTCGAATTTGTTGAGTCAAGAATCAAACAGCAAAACTCCTAATCCAATTTGGAAGGTTAAGAGTGACCTATATGATTCAGTCGTAACGATATACTATTCCGTTCCGGAAAAAATGTTTATGGAGCTAGTGATTTTTGCTCGCCAGGGATTCATTATGGAAGAACCGCTCGCCCAAGAAGTACAAATTGGGGAAGATTCATTAAAGATATATGTTGGGAATTATTTAACGGGGAGCTATGTAGTGCAATGCAAAGTAAATCACACTCCATTATTCGGTTTACGGCAATTTAGGCATGCAAAAAAAGGACAACAAGTAACTTT
>CAYGXH010000200.1:0-5988 GCA_964353675.1 uncultured Chlorobiaceae bacterium | reverse complement strand
GTACTGACTGCTGAATGGAATAGCCGCATAAACCGCGTACGATCCGATGAAGATAACAAAAGGAGCAATTTTGTGAAGTTTTTTATCGGCTGCTGCCGGAACGATATCTTCCTTCTGCAGAAGTTTAAGCATGTCGGCAATGGTCTGAGACCAGCCGTGCCATCCCCCCGTCCGCATCGGGCCAAGGCGATCCTGCATGTGCGCTGATACCTTCCGCTCAAGGTAAATAACAAAGAGTGCATAGGGAATGATCCAGACAAGAGGAATGATACCTATGATGCCATAGACGAAGAAATCATTATCGAATATATTTCTGAGAAACTGTTCCATCCGTTTTACCTATCGACCTCTCCGAGAACAATATCAAGACTTCCCGCGATAGCAATCAGGTCTGCCACCATGCAGCCCCGCGATATCTCCGGTATGACCGAAAGATTTGAGAAGCAGGGGGATCTTCCCTTGACGCGGTAGGGACTGCCGCTGCCGTCGCTGACGATATAGAAACCGAGTTCACCGCGGGCGGATTCTGTTCTCACATATACATCACCGGGATTCGGCCTTATTCTCTTTGGAATTGCCGATGATACACTGCCATCGGGTATCTGGTTCAATGCCTGTTCTACTATATTTATACTCTGCTCCATCTCACGAATGCGCACCATATACCGGTCCCAGCAATCTCCCGTCGTTCCCCTTTCACCGCGGCCTACCTGTGGTTCCCACTCGACCTTACTGTAGACTGAATATGGATCATCCCGCCGAATGTCGAAGTTTACTCCAGAACCGCGAAGCACCGGTCCCGAGCATCCGTACGCGATTGCGGTCTTCGCGGGCAGTACCCCTACATTTGCAGTTCTGCGCACAAAGATATCGTTGAAACTGAGCAAATCGTTATACTCTTTTACCTTGGGGCGGAAATAACTGCAGAAGTCCTTTGCCTTATCGACAAATCCCGGCGGGAGGTCATGCGACACACCGCCCACCCACATGTAGTTATAGAGAAGGCGAGCGCCGCAAGTCATCTCGAAGAGATCAAGAATTCGCTCTCGCTCGCGGAACATGTAAAGGAAAGGGGTCCAGGCGCCGATATCGAGACCATAGGTGCCGGCTGCAATGAGATGTGAGGCAATTCTCTGTAATTCAGCCATGATTACGCGGATGTATTCAACCCGCTCGGGTACAGTTATACCAAGCAGTTTCTCGACGGCGAGCACGTATCCAAAATCCATATTCATAGCTGCGCAATAATCCATCCGGTCTACGTACGGTACGACCTGCTGGTAGTTCGTCATGGATTCTGCATGTTTTTCAAAGCAGCGGTGCAGGTAACCGATGTGGGGGATCACATCAACGACGATTTCTCCATCGAGGACTGTCTCCAGACGGAGAACTCCGTGTGTTGCGGGATGTTGCGGACCGACATTGACAATTACTTCCTCGCGTTGAAGCTGACGGCCTGTGGATGTTGATAACGGATTAGCGAGAATTTCGGTCATGCTGATTTACTTTTTCAATACTTCACTTTCATTCCATGGTAGAACTCGGGCACCTGATAATCTTTCCGGAGTGGATGCCCTTCCCAATCGTACGGCATGAGAATGCGACGGGGATCGGGATGCCCGCTGAACCGGATCCCTATGAGATCGTAGGCTTCCCGTTCGTGCCAGTTAGCAGTGGGCCACACATCTGCTACGGATGGGATTTCCGGAGAATCTGCCGGTACGTCGATTTTGATGTTCACTTTGTGCTTCTGAGTCATGGAATAGATGTTATACACAGCCCCGAGAATACCTTTACCGTAGTCGACTCCGGAAAGGCACATCAGAAAATCAAACTGCAAGGCTGGATCATCGCGTAGGAACAGAGCAATCTCTTTCCACGTTGGCGGAGAGACCTTCACGAAGGGATCGACCACATTTGCAGTCTTGATTTCAAGGATTGCATCCGGAAAGTGCTGCTTGAGAAGTTCCGATATCTCTTGGTGTGTCATAAATTCTACCCGGTTTTCTTTACTAAGCTTTCCGATCGAATTTTTTCCTGCAGCTTCAAAATTCCCTCGAGGAGGGCTTCGGGCCTCGGCGGACATCCCGGAATGTACACATCCACCGGAACGACTCTATCGACGCCTTTCAGCACATGATAACCATGTTCCCAGTAGGGACCGCCGCACGTTGCACAGCTTCCCATAGAAATAACATAGCGCGGTTCAGCCATCTGATCATAGAGCGTTCTGATACGCTCCGCCATCTTCAGCGTAACGGTTCCTGAAACGATCATTACATCAGTCTGACGCGGTGTCGCCCTGAAAAATATGCCAAAGCGGTCAAGGTCGTAGTGCGATGCGCCGGTTGCCATCATTTCGATTGCACAGCATGCAAGACCAAACTGCAAGGGCCACATTGAAGATGATCGCGACCAATTCAGCAAATCATCCAGTGATGTGATAATGACATTACTATTCGAAAATTTCTTATCCAGCAGTCCCATAGAGAATCGAGTGTTAGGGAGAAACTTGATCGGTAATTTTTTGTCCGGGATTTTTCGTTGCGGATGGTGCAAGTGGAACTGAGGGTACCGGCCGATCCCACTCCAGATCTCCCCGCTTCCACACATATGCATATCCCACAAAGAGAATCCCGAGAAACACCATCATTTCAAGGAAGGCAAAGAGTCCGAGTTGCTGATACACCATCGCCCATGGGAATAGAAACGCAACTTCAACCTCGAATATCAGGAACACAAGCGCGATAACGTAGAACCGGACATTGAACATCACGATAGCATCCCCGCGCGGGATCTCGCCGCACTCATACGTTGTGAGCTTTCCGGGGTACCAGCGGTGGGGGCGGATCAGCCAGGCGGCAGCTAATCCTGCTACAACAAATATGCCTCCAATGATCAGGAAAATAAAAACCCGGCCGAACTCAGTGAGCATGCAGTGATTTGTAAACAAATGATGGATTATACGGAATTAATTGCATCCAAGATAGAAAATTTTCCGGCGAAAGTCAAAAGTACTTCCCCTCAAAATGAATACAAAATGGCACATTCGCAAAATATTACCGAAGTTATCGTAAAAATTTTTCCTTGCTTTTTTCAAAGTCTTATTGTATCATACAACCTGAGCATCAGGCGGGATCCACGGTTTCTGACTTCGCCTCCCAAGTTGGAATGCCACACTCGCCGGTGCTCTTTTTTTTCCTACCGTGCTCAACTTAAAAATTCTTCCTGATGTAACGAAAAGATTTGTTACGTCGTAAAATGGTCTCCTACTCGGAGATCCATTTTTCTTCGGGGGTATTACTGAGCACATTCGACCAACGTGCAAGGATAAAGAGTAAATCTGAGAGGCGATTGAGATATATGAGGGGAATTTCACCGATATTCTCTTCACGTGCAAGACGCACGACGAGGCGTTCGGCGCGGCGGCAGACAGTTCGGGCGAGATGAATGAGCGCTGCACATTTATTCCCACCCGGAAGAATAAAATTTTTTAACTCCTCCAGCTGAGTTTCCAGCGCATCAATGTGGTGCTCCACGCGAACCTGCGTTGATTTATCCAGCCGCACGACACCGATTTTCATTTTCTCTCGGGGCGCGGCGAGATCAGCGCCAAGGGAAAAGAGGTCTGATTGAATCTCGGCTAATATCGTGTCGATCGCTTTGACGGAATTGGCCGAACGACAAACGCCAATCATCGAATTCAATTCGTCGATCGTTCCGCAGGCTTCGATTCGCAGAGAATCCTTCGGCACCCTCTTCCCCCCGAAGAGTGCCGTCTTTCCTTTATCACCAGTCTTCGTGTATATTTTCACTTTGACTTCAGGCAGTTTTTGTGTGTCCGCCGACTACTTCATGAACTCCGGCAACTCGTTGTAAAAGTGAGCCACTGTCCGTATTCCGCCGAAGAAATTCTCAAGAGTAAAGAACTCATTTGGCGCATGCGCATTTTCATCAGGTAATCCGAATCCAAGCAGAACGGTATCAAGTCCGAGTATTTTTTTGAACTGAACAACGATTGGGATCGACCCTCCTTCACGCTGATAAAGCGGTTTCTTGCCATAGGCTTTCCGCAAAGCCTCAACGGCAGCCCTCACGCCAGGGCTGTCGATGGGTGTGATCACCGGCTCACCCCCGTGCAGGTTTCGGACACTTGCCCGGACGCTTTTGGGAACAATCGACTTTACGTATTTTTCAAACAAGACCGCGATCTTATCCGGGTGCTGATTCGGAACGAGCCTCATTGAAATTTTTGCCGATACTTTTGACGGGAGTACGGTTTTAGCGCCTTCGCCTGTAAAGCCGCCCCAGATACCGTTGCACTCGAGTGTTGGTCGTGCCCAGAGACGTTCCAGCGTTGTATATCCCTTCTCTCCGTACAGCATCCGCACATCGAGATTCCGCGCATACTTCCTGTCATTCCACGGCAGCTTCTTAAAAGCGGCGCGTTCTTCTTTTGTCAACTTCCGTACATCGTTATAGAATCCCGGAACCGTTATTTTCCCGTTCTGGTCATGGAGTTTCGCAATAATCTCGGCGAGCGCCTGGATTGGATTGTGCAGGGAACCTCCGTACGAGCCGGAGTGCAAATCACGGTTGGGTCCCACAAGGTCAATCTGCATGTATGATAATCCCCGCAGGCCGTAACAAACCGAGGGCACGCCTTCGGCAAACATCGAAGTATCGGAGATGACCACCATATCCGCTTTCAGTAATTCACGATGTTCCTTGATGAATCCCTCAAGATGCGTACTGCCGATTTCTTCCTCCCCTTCGATGATCAGTTTAATGTTCAGGGGTAATGACGAGTTCGTGGTGAGATATGCTTCCAGACTTTTTAAGTGGATCATGATCTGCCCTTTATCGTCAGTTGTGCCGCGGGCAAATATTTTTCCATTACGTACTGTTCCAGTAAAAGGATTGGATTCCCAGAGTTCCAGCGGTTCCGGAGGTTGAACATCATAATGACCGTAAATCAGGATTGTCGGTTTCCCGTGAGCATGCAGCCAGTCTGCATACACTATCGGATGACCGAGTGTCGGAAATACTTTCACACTTTCCATTCCGATCTTTTCCAGGTGGTCAACAAGCCATTTTGCACACCGCTCCATATCAGATTTATTTTCGGGCTTCGTACTCACGCTTGGAATTGCAAGAAAAGCTTTTAATTCCTCGATGTAGCGGTCGTTATTTTTATTGATGTATTCAATGATGTTTTGCATGCGGGTTCCAAAAATATTTGCGGTTTTATGTGAATTAATATAAGAAAGACTTTTCGGAGTTGCAAGGGAAGAATTAGATGGAAGGGAAAGATCATCCTTTGGTAAATGCTCCATCATGTCAATAAATGTGCATTTTTGTAAAATATTTTTTACATTGAAATACATTTGAAGACAGAAAATCTTCAATATTACTAAGGAGCAACAACGCTTGAATCGGGGTTAGAATCGTTATTCGGCAAAGGAATACATCGGTTACGACACCTCGTGTTCTGCACAAGTTTTTCCCCATGAATCTCTATACATGCTGAAGTGCTTTGAACGATAATCTGATTCTTGTACTGTTTAACATTTTTATAATTGCAATGCTTGCGCTGGATCTTGGTATAATCCAACGCAAGGCTCATTTTCCTTCCCTGAAGGAAGCCATTGCGTGGACTTTATTCTGGATAACCCTGGCGCTTCTGTTTTGCCTGTTTATCTATTCCACGCGCGGCAGTCAGAAGGGCCTGGAATTCCTCGCCGGATATATTGTCGAAGAGGCGCTTTCGGTAGACAATGTCTTCGTCTTCATCGTTATTTTTACTTACTTCGCAGTCCCGCGCGAGGTACAGCATAAGGTCCTATTCTGGGGAATACTGGGAGCGATCATCTTCCGTGCAACTTTTATTATTGCCGGCGCCGCGCTCGTCGCGAAGTTCCACTGGATACTCTACCTCCTTGGCGTTTTTCTTATATTCACTGCCATCAAACTTATGGTCCAGGGGGA